>NZ_DASVSG010000056.1:0-55543 GCF_036388195.1 Jatrophihabitans sp.
TCCCGCCACCCCGACCAGGATGGGCCCTACTCGAAACATCGGCCCAAAGCAGGGTCTTTCATGGCCTCCGCGAGCCGGCGCCAGCACGACGAAGGCGATCGCGAGCCTCACTCTCCGACAGTGAGGTGATGGGCTGCCCGACCGTGTGCTGATACTTGGCGTCGTAGGCCCGGGTCCAGACGCCAGCCGCCCACGACTGTTCGAGTTCGCCGGCGCTGAACTCCCGCCCACGCGCATGGCAATACGCGGCGAGGAACCGCTCGGTGTCCTCGACGGTGGCCAGCTCGTCCGCGCTGACGGTCGAGTACAGCGCGGACGCGAAGCCGACGAGGACGGCTTCGCTATCAGCGGTCATGCTGTCCCAGTCGTGCACCACCAGTAGCTCGTCTCCGCTCCAGCGCAGGTTGCCGGCAAGCCAGTCGCAGTGACCGATCACGGCTTCGGACTCGCCGGCTCGCAGCCGGTCACGGGCACGGCGCCCGGCATCGTCGATCCACTCCGCGCCGGCCACCTCATTGAGGTTGACATCCCGGCCCTCCGGACACGGCCACAGCCCGTCCCCGCCGTGGTTCCAGGCCGCCCACGACGGCGCCGGGTCGAGCGTGGACACCTCAGCCGGCCGGGGAGCCAGCCGGATCAGCCACGCGAACGCATCAGCGAAGGCTGTGGCCGCGTGGTCCGAGCTCGGGAGCGTCGCACCGCCGGGGACGTAGGCCTCCGCGGTTGCGACGTCGCATCCGAGAGGAACGGCGCCAGTGAGCGGCTGGGGGCACGGATAACCAGCCTGGGACATGCGGCGCTGGACCTCCACGCATGCCGCTATCCGCGGCGAGTCCGGACGAACCTTGACCACGACCTCGCGGCCGTCTGCCAGCCGAAGCCCGATGACCGCGGACAGGTACCCGGATGTGAAGATCTCACCCGCTGGCGGGCTGCCCAGATGCTCCAGGCACCACTGGGCAAGACGGCCAGGATCCACGGCAAGCGCACGGGGTGACATCTGAGCATCGTCACATAGCTGGTGGTGGCATGGCTGCTTCCAGACCTACGCGCATCACCCAAACAGTGGCAGGCTCGGCAAACAGGTATACAGTTACTGGCGTTCCTCCCGAGTGCCTTTGGCGGCTACGCCGCCGCGCTGAGGCCCACCCGGCTCGTTGCCGGACGCTCTTCCCAAACCCCCAAGGAGAAACGTGCAACCCTGCACAGCCCTGCCCCCGCATGTCCCGACCCGCCGATCCTCACCCACCACGCTGCGCACCATGATCCGGGCGCTCGTCCTCGCGATATTCGTCCTCGCGACCTTGCCGCTGATCGCGACCCGGGATGAAGCCCATGCCGTCGCGCCGCTCCTGACCAAGACGCAGCGACAGGCCTATTTGAACTACTACGCGCCGGTGATCTTCAAGCGCGGCAACGAGAACAACGCGCAGGAGGGCCGCGACTGGTTGACGAACTACGACTTCGATCAGGACCGCAACTACGCGACGAACCGGGTCAACTGGCTGAAGGTGAACCAGTACGTCGCCGCGTCGGCGGCCAAGGCAACCACCAGCCCGTACGCCAAGTGGCGCATCCGTCCGACCCTCTACACCTCGCTGATCGAGTACATGAACGGCACCACCAAGTCACTGGTGCTGCTCTATCACGTGTACAACGCGGCGGACAAGGAAGGCTCCGAGATCCACGACTGGGAGCGGATCGAGATCGTCGTGCGCAACGTCACCGGCACGCCGGGAGCGACCGGTGAGTACGTGAACACCTCGACCATCACCCACCACAGCGAGGACATCATCCGCAAGCGCGGCGACTCCGGGTTCAACTTCATGAACACCGCGACCGGCAAGCACCTGATGATCTGGCAGGCCGACGAGGCGGGCGACGTCACGGCCACCCATGCGCACGAGCTGCGGTACTCCAACGACACCTACAGCGCGCTCATCAGCCAACCCTCGACCAACCAGGCCGAGGTGGAGATCAGCGGCAAGGACGAGGACAAGAACGTCCACTACATCTTCGTCCCGCAGTCATCGTCGGCGGCGGTCAGCGCCTGGGGCGCGAAGCCGCTCAACTTCTCCAACGCCGCCACGCTGTACACCGGGTACGACAACGAGCAGACCATCGCCTGGTACCAGACGAAGCGGCTCACCTACGAGCTGCAGGACCTCGCCGACATCACCCTGAGCCACTGGTCCGGCAACCCTGCCTGGTCCACGCACTGGCTGTCGACCACGGCGGGCGACATCGTGCTGGAGTCGCCGGTCGTGAACGAGGCAGGAGCGACCGAGGTGCCCGTCGGGCGCCAGCGCTTCTACACCCGGGCCCGTGACAACGGGAAATCCGACCTGGACGGCAGCCGCAACGGGCAACTGCTCAAGGACTGGTTCTACGGCGCGTACTCCGCCGAGGCCGACGAGGACTGGCCCTCTGACAGCGATGACTTCAAGGGTTATGAGGGGGTGGGCACCGACAACTCCGTGTGGACCCGCCAGATGGCCAGCGGACGCTACGACTCGCCCAGCTCCTACTGGTGGCAACACGACTACTTCGTCCATGACGGAACGGTCGACACCGACGCCTCCGAGGAGAACGGCGACTGGCTGCGCGGCGCCTGGTACACCGCCGCGAACGGCGGCTTCGACGGACGCTGGGTGCAATTGTTCGACGACCGTCCGGGGCTCGAGCCCTAAACCTCTGACGGGCGCAGGGAGCGGCCCGGCTCGCGCACACTCCGCGAGCCGGGCCGTTCCGTTGTTCTGGAGCTAGGTGGCCGGGCCGGCCTGGCCGTCCACCGGGCCGGACGACGTAGCGCGGGGCGAGGTCCGCGCGGGCGTCTGGCGGGTAACAGCGGACGAGGCCGTGCCTCCCCCGCTGGCCGTGGCGCCCGCTTGGGTGCGGGCGAGGAACTGCTCGCGCACATAGCGCAGCGCCGTGACCGAGACGGCGACCAGCGGCACCGCGAGGAACGCGCCGATGATGCCGGCCAGCGCGCCGCCGGTGGCGACGGCCAGGATCACCACAGCCGCGTGCAGCTCCAAGGCACGGCCCACCAGCACCGGCTGCAGCACGTGCCCCTCCACCTGCTGCACGATCACCACCAGCGCAAGCACGATCAGGGCGCTGGTCGGCCCGTTGGTGACCAGCGCGACCAGGGCGGCCAGCGCTCCGGTGACGAAGGCGCCGACGATGGGGATGAAGGCGCCGAAGAACACCAGAACCGCCAGCGGCAAGGCGAACGGCACGCCCAGCACCGCCAGGCCGATGCCGATCGCCACCGCGTCGACCAGCCCTACCGCGGCCTGGGCGCGCATGAACCCGCTCAGGACGTTCCAGCTGCGCACCGACAGCTCCCCCAGGTGACGGCCGCCCTCCGGGCCGACCCAGCGGTCGAGCCAGGGGACGAACTTCGGCCCGTCCTTGAGGAGGAAGAAGCACAGCACCAGCGCGAGCACCCCGTGGATCAGCAGGCCGCCGATGGTGGCGACCCCGGTCAGGACAGTGCCGGCGATCGAGCCGGAGTTCGCCTTGAGCCTGTCGGTGGCCTGGTTGACGTAGTCGGTCAGCGCGGTCGCGTCGAGGTTGAAGGGCGGCTTGGCGAGGCGATCCCTGAGGTCGGTCAGCCCGCCTGCCACCGCGTCGGTGAACTCGGCCCACTGGTCGGTGACCTGGGGCACCAGGATCGCCCCCAGACCGACCAGGACGCCCACCCCGATGAGCAGGGTCAGCAGGGCGGCCAGGGCCGGCGGGACGACCTTCCGGAGCAGCCGGGTAAGGGGCCAGAGCACCGAGGCGAGGAAGAGCGCCAGCAGGACGGGGAGGACCGCGTCCCACAGCTTGCCGAGTATCCAGGCGACCACGACCACGGCTGCTCCGGTGAGCAGCAGCCGCAGGCTCCAGGTGGCGACGGTGGCGCCGGCCCGTTCGATGACCGCGGCCGGGCCGGTGACGCGGCGGTGGTCGGCCGGCGCGGACACCGGCTCGGTCACCGTCGGCGCGATGGCTGGACGTGCTCGGCGGGCAAACATGGAAGGGGCGCTCCTCAACTAGGTGGTGGTGGGCTGGACACGGCTTCCCCACGGCGCACGGCGGCGTCGTGGCTGGCCCGGGCGCGTTCGAGCAGCGCCATCAGGGCCGGCTCGTCCCGGACCTTCTGGCGGTACTTCGGGCCGAGGGCGATGATCTGGTCGCGTTCGGCCAGCAGCGCGCGATAGATGCGCTCCCGCTCGGCCGGGTCCGCGGTGTACTCGGAGTCCAGGTAGGAGCTGGCGTGCCGGCGGGCGTTGGAGATGGCGTTCTGGGCCTTGCCCGCCGGGCTGAGCACAGAGGCGAGCACCGTCACCAGCAGGACTCCGATGATCACCGACAGCGAGAGCCCGGTGCTGATCTCGACCACCTTGACGTGCTCGCCGTCGTTGATGAACGGCACGTTGTTCTCGTGCAGGGCATGCAGGATCAGCTTTACGCCGATGAAGCCCAAGATCGCCGCGAGCCCGTAGGAGAGGTAGATCAGGCGGTCCAACAGCCCGTCGATGAGGAAGAACAGCTGCCGCAGCCCCAGCAGCGAGAACGCGGTGGCGGTGAAGACGATGAAGGTGTTCTGGGTGAGCCCGAAGATGGCCGGGATCGAGTCCAACGCGAACAGGATGTCGGTGCCGCCGATGGCGACCATGACCAGCAGCATCGGGGTCATCGCGCGCTTGCCCTGATGGACGGTGAAGAGCTTGTCGCCGTCGTAGTAGTCGGTCGTGTGAAACATCTTCCGGGCCAGCCGGATGATGAGGTTGTCGGCGGAATGGGAGTCCTCGCCCTCGGACTTCAGCAGGTTGCCGGCGGTGAGCAGCAGGATCAGGCCGAACAGGTAGAAGACCCAGGCGAAGGAGTTGATCAGCGCCGCGCCCACGAAGATGAAGCCGGTGCGCGCGATGAGCGAGAAGACGATGCCGAACAGCAGCACCTTCTGCTGGTCCTCCCGCGGCACGCGGAAGCTGGTCATGATGATCAGGAAGACGAACAGGTTGTCGACCGAGAGCGCCTTCTCGGTGACGTAGCCGGCGAAGTACTCCGAGCCCGCCTGGACTCCCCCGAACACCAGGACGCCGACGCCGAACAGCAGCGCCAGCCCGACGTACAGACCGGACCACATCGCGGCCTCACGCAGGCTGGGCACGTGGGCCTTGCGGACGTGGAAGACGAAGTCGAAGGCCAGCAGCCCGGCGATCGCCGCGATCGTCAGAACCCAGACGAGGCCGGATACCTCCATCGATCCTCCTGCCAGACGGCGGCCGGCGGGGGGCGGCGCGGCCGTGCCCCATCGAGCGGAGGGCTACCGTCACGTTAGAGGCGTCCCACCACTGTGTCATAACGCCGCCGGGGACCTGTCAAGGCCGGTGAGCGAACCCCTGGCGCCTCGATCCTGTCAGAGCGCGGGTGCACAATCTGGGATATGGAGAAACCGCAGGTCGTCTCGGCCGAGGAGTGGCAGCAGGCACGCGAGGAGCTGCTCGTAGCCGAGAAGGAGGTCACCCGCGCCCAGGACGCCCTCGCCGCCCGGCGCCGGCGGCTGCCGATGGTCAGGTTCGAGAACTCCTACACCTTCGACACTCCGGCCGGTCCCCAGTCCCTGCACGAGCTGTTCGAGGGCCTCAACCAGCTGGTCGTCTACCAGTTCATGGACCTCGGCCCCGATCGCTACTGCCCGGGCTGCACCTGGTTCACCGACCACGTCCCGGCCGCCGCGCTCGTGCCGCTGGCCGACCTCGGGGTCAGCTGGGCCACGGTGTCGAACATGCCGCTGGCCCAGATCCAGGCGTACAAGGCCGAGAAGGGCTGGACGCTGCCGTTCGTGTCCTCGCACGGCACCTCGTTCGCCGACGACTGCGGCGTCGACGGCGGCTTCATGCTCAGCGTGTTCCTGCGCGACGGCGAAGAGATCCATCGGACCTACAACACCACGTCCCGCGGAGTCGACCGGTTGGTCTTCACCAACCATCTGCTGGACCACACGCCGTACGGCCGGCAGGAGGACTGGGAGGACTCGCCCGCCGGCTGGCCGCAGCACCCCACCTACGGCTAACCGCGGCTGCTCAGCTACGGGGCTATGGCGGGCAGCCCAGCTGGCTAGACCGCGGCTGCTCAGTCGAACTGAGCCTTGCCCTCCGCCTCGGCCCACGCCTCTTCCAACGACGGGCGATCCGGGGCTGCGAGAACCACCCAGCCCAGCCGTGACCGGAAGTCCGGATGGGTGTTGGGCCTGGCGCCCACCGAGGTCGTGAAGCCCGCGGAGTCGACGTTCTTGCCGGCGAGCAAATCCTCGACCGACGGAACCCGAGCCACCACGTCCAGCTCGGGCCGCCGGAAGAAGCGGATGCCTGCCGTCCGCGCGAACTCCACGTCGAGCCCGCGGCCGCCACTGCTCCTGAGGCCGGTCGCGATCTCGACGAACACGTCGGCCAGCGGCACACCGGTGCTCAGCGCGACCAGGTTCGCGATCTGGTCGCCCGGCATGCGGGCTCCCAGCTCGATGACGAACGGCTTGGCGCCGCAGATCCGGAACTCCAGGTGGAACAGCGCGTTGTCGACACCCAGCGCCGTCGCGACCGCCGCTGCCCAGTCGGCCAGCTCCCGCAACCGCGCCGGCGGCATGTCGGCCGGGACCGTGTGGCCGAGCTCCACGAAGCTGGGCGGCGCCGAGAGCAGCTTCTCGGTGATCGAGACGACCGTCGGGACTCCTCCCACCACGTAGCCCTCAGCGCTGAACTCCGGCCCGTCGAGGTAGCTCTCGATGAGCACTTCGCGGCCCAGCTCGTTGCCGAGATCCAGATCGGTCTCCGAGCAGATCAGGTCGTAGGCAGCGCCGAGCTCCTCGGGTCCCTCGACCCGGCTGACATGAACGCTGCCGGCAGCCCGGGGCGGTTTGACGACCACCGGGTACCCGATCTCGCCGGCCGCCGCCTCCACCGCGGCCCGCGACGAGGCCACCCGGAACCGGGGGATGTCGAGTCCGGCCGCAGCGAGGGCCTGCCGCATCAACCTCTTGTCCCGGACCCGCTCGGCGACGTCGGGCGTGAGCCCGGGCAGCCCCAGCCTGGCCGCCACCTCCGCTGCCGTCGGCACGAAGTACTCGAAGCCGGGGAGGACGCCGCGGATGTCGCCCCGCTCGGCAAGCTTGTCCACCAGGGCGATCACGGCCGCCCGGTCGTTGGTATCCACCTCATGAACCTCGACAGCGTCGTTGTCGAGCATGCTCGGCGGGATCCTGCGGTCCTCCTGCTGGTAGGACAGCACGATGGGCCGCAGGCCGTGCCGGAGCGCGGCGTCGACCAGGCCGAACCCTGCCGACACGGGCTGGATGATAAGGAGGGCAGACATCTCTTCCGCGTTATCCAATCTGGTGGGCGGTCATCCGACCGGCGACGGCGGTATCCGACCCGGCGGGGCGTGCCGACTCATCGCGGCGCCTTTTCGTAGAAGATTCCCAGCCCTTCCCCGAATTCGGGCTGATCGACGGTACGGGCGTGTGCGGTCAGCCAGGCGGCGATGCCCAGCGCGAGCGCGATCATCGATACCACGACCCAGGTGGCCCGCAGCCCGTACCGCCCGACCAATCCGCCGATCACCAGCCCGGCAAACGGCATGGGCAGGTAATTCAGGAACACCGTAGCCGACATCAGCGAGGAGTACCGGTCGCGCGGGATGATCCGGATCCGGACCGACCGGGCCACCATCGCGATCACCGAGTCGCCGACGTAGGCGATCGTCAGCACGACGGCGAACAGCACGATTCCCGGCGAGAAGGTGGCGAGCGCCCCGGCGGCGACGGTCGCCGCGGTCATCGTCCACAGGCAGGCGGCGTAGCCGAATCGCCGGGTCAGCACCGGGGTGAGCAGGATCGTCGCCAACGAGATCGCCCCGCCGGCGGACGTGATGATCGAGGCCGCCCGGGGATCGTGTCCGTAGATGATCCCCACGACAGCGGCGAGGGTGGACAGGATGGCCGCGAGGATGATGTTCGCAGCCATCGCGGTCAGCATCGTGATGCGCAGCAGCCGGTGGCCGAGGACCGTCCGGACAGCCCTGGCCGAGTCGGCCGCAGCCGAGGATCGCCCCTGCGCTGACTCAGCGGGGGACGTCCGGGCCTCCGGCGCCGATCTGGTCGCGACCAGGCCGATCGCCATGGCCAGCGCATAGCCCGCCAGCAGCGCCGGGATCCCGAGCAGCAGCATCGCGCCGCCCAGTGCCGGGCCTCCGATCAGCGCCGCCTGGTCGACGGCCCCAAGGCGGGACTGGACGACCTCCGCCCGCGATCCCCGGTCCACCACCTCGGCGGCCAGCCGCTCGTTCGCGACGAACCCGATCTCGAAGAACCCGGCGCTGATGACACCGCAGGCCGCCAGGATCACCGCGGTGACCGTCTCCGACCCGGAGCCGAGCACCACTCCGAGAAACCCGAACAGCCCGGTGGCAGACCGGATCAGCCAGGCGGCCGTCGCCGACCTGACCGGGCCCAACCGGTCGATGATGGTCCCGCCGAAGAACAGGAACGCCAGCCGGGACACCCATTCCAGGCCGAAGACGAGCGCCGACAACGCCGGCTCCCCCGTCACGATGAACAAGGCGGCCGGAATCGCGAACTGGAACGCCTCGTTGACGAAGAAGTTGATCGAGCGGTCGAGGAAGATGGCGCCGAACCCGCTCTTGGAGGGATTGGTCAGCATCACTCGTCGATCTCAGCCAGCTCGTTGGTCGCACAGTGGATGCTGCCGAAGTTGCTCTCGAAGGTCGAGAACTCCACCGTGACGACGTCTCGTCCCAGCTCTCGCAGCGGGGCGGCCATCTCCGGCGCGGAACGGCTGCAGATCACGGCGGACGCCTCCGGCAGGTCCAGGACGTTGAAGCCGAACGGCCCGGCGACCTCGCGCGGCACCGGCAGCAGGCTCATGCCGAGGAACTCTAGAACGTGATCCAGTCGCGTCGCAGCCGGCTGGCCGCCGTCCTCCGGCGTCAGGTACTCGACGTCGGCCAGATCCGCCACCCGCTCCCGGTCGCACACCAGTGTCTCGCCGACGACCGCCGCCCAGTGGTCGAGGTGGAACTCAGCACGGGCCCGGCGCCGATCGGGCAGCAGCACCGTCGACCAGCCGCGACCGGCGATCGCGGTGGCGATGCGCAGCGCCGCACGGCGGTCCGAGCGGTAGCCGTGGGCAAGGAACAGCACCCTGCGCCGCCGGCACGCCAACGCGTCCCCTCCTTCGAAGAACGAGTCGAGCCGAACGAGGTCGAGCTGCGGCCGGGCCGCCCGGATGCCCAGCGCAACCAGCTCGGCCTCGGCCTGGCGCTCGTCGCGGCGAAAGTTCGCGACGAAGCAGAGGTCCTGCACCTGCAGCACATGATCGCGCGGGAACATCAACCCGTACAGCGGCTGCAGGGTGTAGGACTCCGACTCCGAGTCAGGGCTGATCTCCGACAGCCCGGGCTTCGGCGTGAGGGTGAGGGACGGGCGCTCCACGATGATCTGGAGCAGCTCGCCGGCAGGCATGGCCGCCAGGTTCTGCTGCACCTCCTCAGCGCGGCCGGGCGGGTGCCGCACCGCGGCCGCAGCCATGGCGCGGAGCTCGTCAAGGGTCATCCGGGACGTCAGGTGCAGCAGGTCGCACGGCTGCACCCCCAGCTCGGCCAACGCGCCCGTGAGGCCGAGGAACTCCTGGTGCGCCTGTGCGGTGGAGAAGCCGGACGGCCCGTCGTTGAAGACGGACATGGCCGGTGGATGCACCAGCCGGGGATCGTGAACCAGGATCACGCGTCCAACGCATCTCTGTCGACGTACTCGATGACCAGCACCTCGAGGAACCGCTCGATGCGCGCGATCGCCTCGGCGGGACAGGCGCCGTACACGTGGGCCGACACCCCGGTGAAGTCGTACTCGGGGTCGTCCGGCACGACCTGGCCCGGAAAGGCGGCGTGGCTGATGGCGATGCCGTCCGGGAGGAGGCCGCGCGCGGAGATGCTGCGCACCACCCTGCCGGTCTGGCCGACGGCCGGGCACATCACCCAGCCGTAGCTGCCTTCCGGCGATCGCGGCCGGGTCCCGGGCTGCAGCGCCGGCAGCTGGCAGGACAGCCGGACGGCGGCCGACATCAGGTCCACCCCGCCGTGCCGGTGGATCACCGGCAGGATGTCTCCGCCACCGGGCCGGTGCCCGATCTCCAGGAACACGAACTCGCCCTGGTCGAGGAAGGCCTCGAGATGGAACACGCCGTTCTCCAGCCCGAGAGCCCGCAGGGCCCGGGCCACGCCGTCAGCCAGGATCGGCGCCTCGTCGGTGTGCTGCACACTCACCGAGGCGAGCGGCTGGCCCTCGTTGAAGGACGTGCAACTGCCGACGTACCGCGACATCGACAGATAGCCCACCACGCCGTTCTCGGCATATCCGTCGCAGTGATATACCGGGCCGGGAATGAATGTCTCGGCCTCCCATTCCAGCGCCGGGTCCAGGCTGTCGAGCTTTTCCTGCAGCTCGGCGCGGTCCAGGCATACCCGCACCCCGGTGCTGGCTGCGCCGGAGACCGGTTTCACCACGACCGGATATCCCCAGACCCGATCGATCGACTCTGCAGTCATGCCCGGGTGCACCGGCATCCATTCGGGCGTCCGGACACCGCCGGCGGCCACCAGGCTCTTGCTGTAGACCTTGTCCCGGAAACGACGGACGTACTCGCTGGAATAGCCCTTCACGCCCAGGTATTCGCATACCGCGGCGCCCAACTCCAGGTCGTACTCGGAAATGGCGACCACATGCTCGATCGCGGTCGACGCCGACGGGTCGGAATCGAGGACCTGCGCGATAGTGGCCAGGTCCAGCTCGGAAACCAGGTTCACCTTGCCGAAGTCGTGCCTGCGAAAGCCGGGCAGCCCGTCGATCTTGGTGCTGATCAACCACAGCTCGGCGTCCAGGTCATCGAGATAGGAGGCATACCGCGAATAGTCGTCGGAGAATCTGTTGATGATCAGGCAGATCGGTGTAGTCATTATGTGAATCTCGCTGTCTCCTTGACCGCTTTCCAGGAACGGTCGACACTCCGCCGGTCGGCGCCGGTCATCAGGACCCAGCCCAGTCGCGAGCGGAAGTCGGCCCGGCCGTTGGGACGGTCCCCCGGGCTGACCGTCACCGCGCCCGTGACGACGTTGGGCAGGGTGTGCAGCTCGGAATCGGTGGGCGCGCTGTTGACGATGTCGAGGCCCGGCTCGTAGAAGAACCTGATCGCCGCCACGCAGGACGACTGCACCGTCGGATGGTCCACCTGCTGACCGGTGGCGAGCTGGACGAACAGGTCGGCCAGGCTCACCCCTCTGCTCATCTCGATGAGCGATCCGATGGAGTCGCCCGGCAACCGGGCGCCGAGCTCGATGACGTGCGGGATGCCGTCGCGCAGCCGCAGCTCCAGATGGAACACGGTGCAATCGATGCCCAGCGCCCGGACCACCTCTGCCGTCCAGCTCACCACCTGGCGCTCGGTCGCCGGCTCGATCGAGGCGGGGACGGTGTGGCCCAGCTCGACGAAGTGCGGAGGATCGGACACCAGCTTCTCGGTGATCGACACCACGGCGGTCCGGCCGTGCTGGACGAAGCCCTCGACGCTGTACTCCGGGCCCGGCACGAACTCCTCCAGCAGCACGTCGGGCCCCAGCCGGGTCCCGAGGTCCAGGGTGGGTTCGTAGGCGATCGCCGCGTAGGCGGCCCGGACCTCGTCGAGGCAGGACGCCAGCGACACCCCGATGCTGCCCGCCGACCGGGTGGGCTTGACCACCAGCGGATATCCCACCTGCGCGGCCGCGGCTTCGAGTTCGGAGGTGTCGGAGATCAGCCGGAACCGCGGTCCCGCGATGCCGGCGGCCTCCAGCGCCCGGCGCATGAGGTGCTTGTCCCGAACCCGCTGGCCGGCAGCGGGTTCGAGACCGGGCAATCCGAGGTGGGTGGCCAGCTGGGCGGCCACCGGGACGTAGAACTCGAACCCGGGAAGGACGCCGACGATCTGCTGGCTCCTGGCCGCCTGGGAGGCGCCCTGCAGCACCGCAGCCGGGTCGTTGGTGTCGAGGACCACCAGCTCCGCTCCCCATCGGCGCAGCGCGGCCGCCGGCACCACCCGGTCTGCCGCGTCGTAGGAGAAGACCAGCGCGTGATATCCCGCACGAGCCACCGCGGCGATGAGGTCGAGGCCCGAGGACGACGGCTCGATGATCACCACGCTGGAGCGCAGCACGGCCGGCTCCCCTAGCGCTGCAGGCAGACCGCGACGCCCACCCGCCGCATCAGTCAGCCGAGCTGGCTGCGAATGCCCGGCTGTCGCCCACCGTGACCGTGGATTCGTAGAGCTCCAGGAAGTAGTCGCCGATGAGCTTGACGAAGGAGTCCGCGTACCGCAGGGCGGTCTCGGGCGTGCTCCAGCGGGAGATGGCCCGGTCGACCACCTTCCACATGAGCTCGTCGTGGTCGTGGCTCTCGTCATAGTCCAGATGCGCCTGCGAGCCGCGCAGGGCGTCCTCGCCGTACTGGCTGCGGGCGTTGTTGGTGATGATCTGGTTGAACTGGTCGGAGTACCACTCGACGAAGTAGTTCCAGACCGTCGTCGCGGCCGGCCCCTCCTTGTTGACGCAGAGGTAGAGGTAGCCCATCAGGAGCTCGGTGGAGAACATCGGCCTGGTGCCGTCCACCTTCTCCTGCGTCCATCCCAGCTGCTTGATGTCGCGCATGAACATGTGCTCGTGCCCGTACTCCTCAGCCAGGTACTGCGCCAGGGTGGCCGCGAGGTGGTCATCGGTCGAGCCGACCCGGTAGAGCGCGTACGCGTCCACCTCATTGTTGAGTCGAATTCGCAGAACCGTCTCCACCAGGTGCCGAATGTAGTATTCCCGGTGCATCCACTGACCGCTGTGGAACTCGCGCATCATCGGTACCCGGTTGAATTCGCGTTCGAGACAAACCCTGAGCTGGTTGTCGAGATCCGCTCGTTGAAGACCCACGTCGTTCCCCTTTTCCTGGTTATGTTTTCCGATGAGCTATGAGCACGCCCGCCTGTCGGGCAGATTTCACCCAGCACCCCACTCAAGGCATGCCAAATAGAAGAGCCGCTTACAGCGATAGGGCAATAGCCCTCTCATGCGCTCACGCAAGCGCATTACGTCAACTGTGCTCGGATTCGTGTGCCGCGAACTACCGAGTGGCGAAAACAGGCCCACCTTCCATAGTCACTGACTTCATCCCGCTCGCTGGATCGCGGCTACCGGCTGCTGATATCGACTAGAAAAGCACTGGCTACGGGCTATGTCAATAGCGAGCAGTGTGACTATATTGACGGCATCGTTACATGACTGCGAGGAGGCTTTGGCAGCTCATTCCTCGATGGCGCCGCGCACCGAGCGCAGGTGCTCGCGGAACGTCAGGGACGGGTTGCGGGACCGCTCCGAGAGGTAGTCGCCGAACCGCACCTGCGCGCGCAACGACACACCCTCGCGCATCCGCTCGGCCTGCCCGCGTTCGGTGTCGCGAATCCCCTCAGCGATCCCGAGCACCTCCTCGACCTGCGCGAGCGGCACGAACAGCACCCCGTCGTCGTCTGCGAGCACGACATCGTCGCGGCTGACGAGCCACTGGCCGACGGTCGCCGAGTCCAGCGCGTCCGGCGGCCGGACGCCCGGGCTCAACGGGCCGGTCGGGATCGCTCCCATGCTGAACACCGGCAGGCCGATCGACCGGATGTCGGCGGTGTCGCGGTGCAACCCCCAGATCACCACACCCGCCAGGCCCGCCGCCGCGGCCTCCAGCACCACCAAGTCACCGACGCACGAGGTGTCGGCCCGGCCACCGTCGTCGACCACCAGCACGTCGCCCGGCGTGGCGCCTTCCAGCGCCTCCAGGAAGATGTCGACGCTGCCGACATGCCGGGCCGGCAGGACGCGCCCGGCCAGCCGGTCACCGGCCACCACCGCTTTCACCGCGGCCGGCGCGCAGCGCACCGGCGCCTGAGCCCGAATGCAGGCGTCGGCCACATGGGCAGTGGTCAACTTCGCGAATCGCTGGTCAAGCCCTTCCGAACCCATTCCGCCTACCCTTCTCCCGTTGCCGGCCACTGTCGCGGGACCACGTTGATCGCGTCCTTGATGCAGACGTGGACGATAGTCCCCATGCACCGCTCCCAGCAGCCGGCCGGCGTCCCCCCTCCCGCGGTTCTCGCCGCGGTGGATTCCCGGCTCGCCGGCTCCCCCGGGCACGAGCTGTTCACGCTTCGCCTGCAGCGCTGGTGGCCGGACCTGCACGACGGGCTGGCGGCGGTGTACGGCGCACAGGCCGAGGCCACCGCCGTGCGCCTCATCGAGCTCGCGGTGGCGGCCTACACCGCCCGCGACCCCGAGCTGGCCCGGCTCGACCTGATCCGCAGCCTGGAGCCGGACTGGTTCCAGCAACCGGACATGATGGGATACGCCGCCTACGCCGACCGGTTCGCCGGCACCCTGGCAGGAGTCGCCGAGCGGGTCGGCTACCTGAGCGAGCTGGGCGTCACCTACCTGCACCTGATGCCGCTGCTGCGTCCGCGCGAGGGCGACAGCGACGGCGGTTACGCCGTCGCCGACTACCGCGACGTCCGTCCCGACCTCGGCACGATGGAGGACCTCAGCGCACTCGCCCGCACCCTGCGCGAGGCCGGGATCAGCCTGGTGCTGGACCTGGTGCTCAATCACGTCGCCCGCGAGCACGATTGGGCCCGGGCCGCCCGCGCGGGCGAGGCGAAGTACCGCGGCTACTTCCACACCTTCGCCGATCGCACCGGGCCCGACGCCTACGAGCGCACCCTTCCCGAGGTGTTCCCCGACTTCGCGCCCGGCAACTTCAGCTGGGACGACGACCTGCGCGGCTGGGTGTGGACGACCTTCAACTCCTTCCAGTGGGACGTGAACTGGGCCAACCCCGACGTCTTCGTCGAGTACGCCGACATCCTGTTCTTCCTCGCCAACGCGGGCGTGGAAGTGGTGCGGCTGGACGCGATCGCCTTCCTGTGGAAGCGGCTGGGCACCGATTGCCAGAACCAGCCCGAGGTGCACGCCATCACCCAGGCGCTGCACGCGCTGACCCGGATCGTCTGCCCGGCGTTGCTGTTCAAGGCCGAGGCGATCGTCGGGCCGGCCGATCTGGTGCACTACCTGGGCCAGGGCCCGCACCACGGCAAGGTCAGCGACCTGGCCTACCACAACAGCCTGATGGTGCAGATCTGGTCGATGCTGGCGGCCGGCGACGCGAGGTTGGCGGCCCGCGCGCTCGGCAACCTGCCGCCGGCGCCGTCCACCACCGCCTGGATCACCTACCTGCGCGGTCACGACGACATCGGCTGGGCCATCGACGACGCCGATGCCGCCGCTGTGGGGCTCTCCGGCCACGCGCACCGGTCGTTCCTGTCCGACTACTACGCCGGACGGTTCCCCGGCTCGGCCGCCCGCGGGCTGGTGTTCCAGTCCAACCCGGCGACCGGTGACCGGCGGATCAGCGGCACCTCGGCGAGCCTGGCCGGCATCGAGGCCGGCGACGACCGCGGGGTGCCGCGCGTGCTGCTCGGGCACGCGCTCGCGTTCGGCTGGGGCGGCATCCCGGTGATCTGGTCCGGCGACGAGCTCGGGCTGCTCAACGATCCGGACTGGGCCGCGGAGCCCGGCCACGAGAACGACAACCGCTGGGCGCACCGCCCGCGGCTGACCGAGGCCACCCTGGCGCGCAGGTCCGATCCGGGCACCGTCGCCGGCCGGCTGTTCACCGGCCTGCGGGCCCTGGTCCAGGCTCGCGCCCGCGTCCCACATCTGGACGCCTCGGTCAGCAGCGAGATCGCGCCGCTGGCCGACCCCGGCGTCCTGCCGGTGCTGCGCCGGCACCCGCTCGGGCCGTTGCTCGGCCTCTACAACGTGACCGACAGCTGGCGGCCGTTCCCCTTCTCCCGGCTCGAGGAGCTCGGCATCGCCGATGCCTGGGACGCGCTGTCGGACACGGGCGTCCGGCGGGGCGAGGACGGCGACCTCTGGCTGGCGCCGTACCAGGCGATGTGGATCGTCTGATCCCTCTCGGGTCGCCGGCGCCGGGCCGGCCCGTAAACTCGGTCCAAACAACCGGGCAAGCAGCCGAAGGGTGCGACGTGAATCCGGGTACGGAGATCCAGCTGTACAACTCGATGGGGCGCGCCCTGGTGCCCCTGACGCCGCTGCGCGAAGGCAGCGTCCGGCTCTACAGCTGTGGCCTGACCGTCTACTCCGACCCGCACCTGGGCAACCTGCGCCCCTACGTCTTCAGCGACTCGCTGCGCCGCCTGCTGGAGTGGAAGGGCTACGCGGTCGAGCAGGTGGTCAACATCACCGATGTCGGCCACGCGGTCGGCGACGGCGATGAGGGCGAGGACAAGGTCGAGTGGACCGCCCGCGCCCAGCGGGTGACCCCGCAGGAGGTCGCCGAGCACTACACCGCGCTGTTCTTCCAGGACCTGGAAGCCGTCAACGTGCTGCCGGCGCACCATTCCCCGCGCGCGTCCGCCTACGTCGAGCAGATGATCGAGTTCGCGAAGGTGATCGAGAAGCACGGGTACACCTACCTGCTGCCGGCGGGCCTGTACTTCGACACCGCCAAGTCGCCGGGGTACGGCAAACTGGCGCTGATGCCGAACGCCGGGCAGCTGGAGGGCGGCCGGGTCAGTTCGGAGGGCAAGCGCTCGCCCGCCGACTTCGCGATCTGGCGCAGCGATCCGCCGGACCAGCGGCGGATCATGCGGTGGGACTCGCCCTGGGGGCCAGGGGTGCCCGGCTGGCACCTGGAGTGCTCGGTGATGAGCATCAGCCTGCTCGGCCCGCACTTCGACATCCACACCGGCGGCGTCGACCATCGCCAGATCCACCACGTCAACGAGATCGCCCAGAGCGAGGCCTACCTGCAGGACGGGCAGGACTGGGTGCCGATCTGGATGCACAACGAGTTCCTGCTGCAGGGCGGCGCGAAGATCTCCAAGTCAGCGGGCAAGATGCCCACCCTGCGGGACCTGACCAGCGATGGCTACCCGGCGATGGCCTTCCGCTACTTCCTGCTCACCGGCCACTACCGCTCCCAGATGGACCTGACCGATCAGGGACTGCAGTCGGCCCTGTCGAGCGCGCGCAGGCTGGCCCACCGGGTTGCGGCCCTGGGCCCGCTGCCGGACATCAGGACGTACGAGCAGGCCCGTTCGGGGCTGGGCGAGAACGCGCTGGCGGTCCTGAACAGCATCGATGCCGCCATGTCGGAGGACCTCAACACCCCACGGGTGCTGGCGGACCTGCAGGTCGCGCTGCGATCTGCCGACCTGGCGCGCGACGAGCTCGCCGTTCTCGCCGCCGCGGCCCTGTGGCTGCTCGGGCTCGACCTGAGCACGCTGGCCGAGGAGCCGGCGTCGGAGTCCGGTGCGCCTGAGGGCATCGCCGCCGAGCAGGTCGAGGCCCTGGTCCGCGCCCGGGAGCAGGCCCGTACGAGCAAGCAGTGGGGCGAGGCCGACCGGCTGCGGGAGGAGCTGGCAGCGCTGGGCGTCCAGGTCATCGACACCGCCGAGGGCTCGCGCTGGAGCATCGCGCCCTGAGCCGTGCCTAGAATCAGGCACGACCCTGAGACGTGCCTAGAATCAGGCACCATGCCAGGTACCGCGCGTCCGGTCGTCATCGTCGGCGACCCGGTTCTGCACACCCCCACCGCCGCTGTCACCGAGTTCGACCAGGCGCTGGCCACCCTGATCGAGGACATGTTCGCGACCATGTACGTGGCAGAGGGGGTCGGGCTCGCCGCCACCCAGATCGGCGTGGGGCTCTCGGTGTTCGTCTACGACTGCCACGACGCCGAGGACGTCCAGCACCGCGGGCACCTGGTCAATCCCCGGATCGTCGCCACCTCCACCGTCGAGGAGAAGATCGACGAGGGCTGCCTGTCGGTGCCCGGGCCGTACGCCCCGCTGGCCCGGCCGTTCGAGGTGACGGTCGCCGGCCAGGACCAGCACGGTGAGCCCCTCGAGGTCACCGGCACCGGTTTTCTGGCGCGCTGCCTGATCCACGAGACCGAGCACCTGGGCGGCACCCTCTACATCGATCACCTGAACCGGCGCAGACGCCACCGGATCCTGCAGGAGATCGAGCCGTACGACTGGAACGCGCCGCTGTTCGAACCTCAGCCGTCCTGACGTCCGGACGAGGCCAGCCGAGCCACCTCAGCCGGCCGAGCCACCCTGAGCCGGCCGAGCCACCCTGAGCCGGCCGAGTCACCCTGAGCCGGCCGAGTCACCCTGAGCCGGCCGGCAGCGGAGCTCAGCCGGCCGGGGCCAGCCGCTTCGCCGCCAGCAGCTCGGCGATCTGCACGGTGTTCAGCGCCGCGCCCTTGCGGAGGTTGTCATTGGACACGAACAGCACCAGGCCATAGCCGTCGGCGACGCTGCCGTCCTGCCGGATCCGCCCGACGTAGCTCGGGTCCTGACCGGCGGCCTGCAGCGGGGTCGGGATGTCGGTCAGCGCGACGCCAGGCGCCTGGCTCAGCAGCTCGGTCGCCCGGTCCACCGAGATCGGCGACGCGAACTCGGCGTTGATCGACAGCGAGTGCCCGGTGAACACCGGCACCCGGACGCAGGTCCCGGACACCTTCAGTTCGGGGATGCCGAGGATCTTGCGGCTCTCGTTGCGAAGCTTCTGCTCCTCGTCGGTCTCGAACGACCCGTCGTCGACGAGGGACCCGGCCAGCGGCACGACGTTGAACGCGATCGGGCGCTGGTACTTCACCGGCGCGCCCAGGTCCAGCGCCGAGCCGTCGTGGGCCAGCGACGGCGCTGCCGAGCCTGCCTTCTGCACCTGCGAGTCCAGCTCCTCCACCCCGGCCAGCCCGCTGCCGGAGACGGCCTGGTAGGTCGAGGCGACCAGCCGGATCAGGCCGGCCTCGGCGTGCAGCGGCCGCAGCACCGGCATCGCTGCCATCGTGGTGCAGTTCGGATTGGCGATGATGCCCTTGCTGATGGAGGCGAGCGCCTCCGGGTTGACCTCGCTGACCACCAGCGGGACGTCCGGGTCCATCCGCCAGGCGGAGGAGTTGTCGATCACGGTCACCCCGGCCGCGGCGAACTTCGGCGCCAGCAGCCTCGAGGTCGCGGCGCCGGCCGAGAAGATCGCGATGTCCAGCCCGGACGGGTCGGCGACAGCGGCGTCCTCGACGACGACGTCCTGCCCCTGCCAGGGCAGCGTCGTGCCGGCCGAGCGGGCCGAGGCGAAGAACCGGATCTCGGCAACCGGGAAGTCCCGGTCGGCCAGCAGCTGGCGGACGACCGCGCCCACCTGGCCGGTGGCGCCCACCACGCCGATCCGCAGGCCGGTCATCGGCCGGTCCCGCCGTAGACGACGGCCTCCTCCTCGGCGGTGCCCAGGTCGAACGCGTCGTGCACGGCGCGCACCGCGGTGTCGAGGTCGGTGTCGCGGGTGACCACCGAGATCCGGATCTCGGACGTCGAGATCATCTCCACGTTCACCCCCGCCTCGGCCAGCGCCGCGAAGAAGGTCGCCGATACGCCCGGGTGCGAGCGCATCCCGGCGCCGATCAGCGACAGCTTGCCGACATGGTCGTCGTAGAGCAGCTCCTCGAAGCCGACCAGCTGCTGCACCTTGGTCAGCGCCTGCATCGCCACCGCGCCGTCAGCCTTCGGCAGGGTGAACGACACATCGGTACGCCCGGTGCCTCCGGTGGAGATGTTCTGGACGATCATGTCCAGGTTCAGCTCGGCCTCGGCCAGCACCCGGAACAGCACCGCCGCCTGGCCGGGCTTGTCGGGCACGCCCACCACCGTGACCTTGGCCTCGCTGCGGTCGTGCGCGACACCGGAGATGATGGCCTGTTCCACGGTGAGATCCTCCATAGCCCCGGCGACGAGGGTGCCTGCCAGGTTCGAGAACGACGAGCGGACATGGATCGGGACGCTGTAACGACGGCCGTACTCGACGCAGCGAAGCATCAGCACCTTCGCCCCACAGGCCGCCAGCTCCAGCATCTCCTCGTAGCTGACGGAGTCGAGCTTGCGGGCGTTGCGCACGATCCGCGGATCGGCGCTGAACACCCCGTCGACGTCGGTGTAGATCTCGCACACGTCCGCGCCGAGCGCGGCGGCCAGCGCCACCGCGGTGGTGTCCGAACCGCCCCGGCCGAGCGTGGTGATGTCCTTGGTGTCGGGCGAGACGCCCTGGAAGCCGGCCACGATCGCGATCTTGCCCTCGGCCACCGCGTTCTGGACCCGGCCCGGGGTGATCTGCTGGATCCGGGCCTTGCCGTGCGCCGGGGTGGTCAGCACCCCGGCCTGCGAGCCGGTGAAGGATTCGGCCGAGTAGCCGAGGGAGTGGATCGCCATCGCCAGCAGCGCCATCGAGATCCGCTCGCCCGCGGTGAGCAGCATGTCGAACTCCCGGCCGGAGGGCACCGGCGCGACCTGTTCGGCCATCTCGATCAACTCGTCGGTGGTGTCACCCATCGCCGAGACCACCACCACGACGTCGTGGCCCTCCCGGCGGGTGGCCACGATCCGCTCGGCGACCCGCTTGATCCGCTCCGCATCAGCGACCGACGAGCCGCCGTACTTCTGCACGACGAGTCCCACGGCATTCCTCCAGACGCAGGTCACCGGGCAGACGCTGCTGGGCCAAGTCTAAACGGCGACCGTCACATCATCGGACGCTCAGAATGCACCTGTCGTGACAGGTCCGTGACGGCCGTAAACCAGGGACAGGCGCGGCGCTGCCGGAAAGCCACTCCCGAGGACCTCTCAGAGGGCGGCGGCGAAGGCGTGCTCGACGATATCCAGGCCTTCGCTCAGCAGCTCGTCGCTGATCGCCAGCGGTGGCAGGAACCGCAGCACGTTGCCGTAGGTGCCGGCGGTGAGGGTGACCAACCCCTGGGAGTGGCAGTAGGCGTTGACCTTGCCGGTCAGCGCGCTGTTGGGGGTCAGGTCACCGGCGCCGGCGATCAGCTCGACCGCCAGCATCGCGCCACGCCCCCGGACGTCGCCGATCTGCTCGTACTTGGCTGCCAGCTGCTGCAGCCGGGGCACGAACAGCGCCTCGATCTGCTTGGCGCGGGCGTTGAGGTTCTCGGCCCGCATGGTCTCGATGGAGCCCAGCGCCGCCGCGCAGGCGACCGGGTTGCCGCCGTAGGTGCCGCCCAGGCCACCGCCGTGCACCGAGTCCATCACCTCGGCCCGGCCGGTCAGCCCCGACAGCGGCAGGCCGCCGGCGATGCCCTTGGCGGTGGTGACCAGGTCCGGGACCACGTCCTCGAACTCGCAGGCGAACCAGTCGCCGGTGCGGCAGAACCCGGTCTGGATCTCATCGGCGATGAACAGGATGCCGTGCTCGGCGCACCAGTCCGCGACCCGGCGGACGAAGCCCGGCGCCGGGACGATGAAGCCGCCCTCGCCCTGGATCGGCTCCAGCAGCACCGCGGCGGTGTTGTCCTCACCGACCTGGGCGTGCACCTGGCTGACGAACTGCTCGAACGCCTCGTCCGCGCAGCGGCTCGGCCCGGTGGGCCACCGGAACGGGTACGCCATCGGCACCCGGTAGATCTCGTTGGCGAACGGGCCGAAGCGGTGCTTGTACGGCATGTTCTTGGCGGTCAGCGCCATGGTCAGGTTGGTGCGGCCGTGGTAGGCGTGGTCGAAGGCCACCACCGCCTGGCGCCCGGTGAACGTGCGGGCCACCTTCACCGCGTTCTCGACCGCCTCGGCGCCGGAGTTGAACAGCGCCGAGCGCTTCTGGCCGGTGCCCGGGGTCAGCTCGTTGAGCGCCTCGCAGACGGCCAGGTACTCCTCGTACGGGGTGACCATGAAGCAGCTGTGGGTGAAGTCGGCCACCTGGGCCCGGACCTGCTCGACCACCCGGGGCGCGGAGTTGCCGACCGTGGTCACCGCGATGCCGGAGCCGAAGTCGATCAGCTGATTGCCGTCGACGTCGACCAGGATGCCGCCGGCGGCGCGCTCGACGTAGACGGGCAGCCCGGTGCTCACCCCGGCCGAGACCGCGCTGAGCTTGCGCTGGTGCAGCTCGTTCGACCGAGGTCCCGGAATGGCAGTCTTGAGAACCCGCTGCTGCTCGATCGGGGCGGGACCTTCAGTCATCGCGATCTCCAGGTCGTGGGTCGGTTCGGCTGATTCTAATGCGGCGGGCGTGACGCCCGACCGGGCTAGAAGTCGATGTTGTGCATGACGTGCTTGATCCGGGTGTAGTCCTCCAGGCCGTACATCGACAGGTCCTTGCCGTAGCCGGAGTGCTTGAAACCACCGTGCGGCATCTCGGCGACCAGCGGGATGTGGGTGTTCACCCACACGCAGCCGAAGTCCAGCCGGCGCGCCACCCGCATCGCCCGCCCGTGGTCGCGCGTCCACACCGAGGACGCCAGCCCGTACTCGACGCCGTTGGCCCACCGGATCGCCTCGTCCTCGTCGGTGAAGGACTGCACCGTGATGACCGGGCCGAAGATCTCGGTCTGGGTCTGCTCGTCCTCCTGGCGCAAGCCGGTGAGCACCGTCGGGGAGTAGAAGAAGCCGTTCTCGCCCTGCCGCCGGCCACCGGCCAGCACCGAGGCATGGTCAGGCAGCCGCTCCACCAGGCCGGAGACGTGGCTGAGCTGGTTGGCGTTGTTGAGCGGTCCGTACAGCACGTCCTCGTCATCGGCGGCGCCGGTCTTGGTGGAGTTGGCCTGCTCGGCCAGCGCCGCGGCGAACTCCTCGGCGAAACCGGCCCGGGCCAGCACCCGGGTGGCGGCCGTGCAGTCCTGGCCGGCGTTGAAGTAGCCGGCCACCGCGATCGCCTCGGCGGCCGCCGCGACATCGACGTCGTCGAACACGATCACCGGGGCCTTGCCGCCGAGTTCCAGGTGCACCCGCTTGAGGTCCTTGGCGGCAGCCTCGGCGACCTGCATGCCGGCCCGGGCCGATCCGGTGATCGACACCATCGCCGGGATGGGGTGGGAGACCAGCGCGCGGCCGGTGTCCCGGTCACCGCAGACGACGTTGAAGACGCCGGGCGGGAAGAACTCGGCCGCGATCTCGGCCAGCAGCACCGACGAGGCCGGCGTGGTGTCCGAGGGCTTGAGCACCACGGTGTTGCCGGCGGCCAGCGCCGGGGCGAACTTCCAGACGGCCATCATCATCGGGTAGTTCCAGGGGGCCACCTGACCACACACCCCGACCGGCTCGCGCCGGACGTAGGAGGTGTGCCCGGCCATGTACTCCCCGGCCGAGCGGCCCTCCAGCACTCGGGCGGCGCCGGCGAAGAACCGCAGCTGGTCGACCATCGGCGGGATCTCCTCGCTGCGGGTCAGCGCGAGGGGCTTGCCGGTGTTCTCGCTCTCGACGGCGATGAGCTCCTCGGCCCGGGACTCGACCGCGTCGGCGAACTTCAGCAGCGCCCGCTGCCGGTCGCTCGGAGTGGTGTCGCGCCAGCTCTCGAAGGCCGTCGCCGCAGCCTGATAGGCCCGGTCGATGTCCTCAGGCCCGGACAGCGGCGAGGTGAGGTACACCTGGCCGGTCGCCGGATTGGTCACCTCCAGGGTGCGCCCATCGGCGGCCGGAACCTGCTCTCCGTTGACAAAGTTGGATAACGAGCGCGTCATTGCGTGCCTTCCAGGGATTTGAACAACGATTTCGGTACCTGTTCTACCTTTTCACAACGAGAACGCCAAGGGCCGGCGGGTCTGGTTCTCCCGCTCGGATGCCGCGAGCCAGGGCGGCGCCGGGAGCCCGGCGGTTACACTTCCACGCGACCGCGCCACCAGCAATGTTCCCAAATCCACCGGATCGGATAATCGATGCCAGCCGGCCCTCGGATCAGCGCCTTCGACTTCGATGTCGTGGTGGTGGGTGGCGGCGGCCATGTCGGCCTCCCGCTGGCGATCGCCTTCGCCGACCGGGGCCTGCGGGTCGGCATCTACGACGTGAACGAGCAGGCGGTCAAGACGATCCTCGCCGGTGAGCTGCCGTTCCGCGAGGAGGGCGCCGCCGAGGCGCTGCAGCGGGTGCTGGCGGCCGGCCGGCTCGAGGCCACCGTCGACCCGAGCCTGGTGAGCCGCGGCGAGCACATCGTGGTGGTGATCGGCACCCCGGTGGACGAGCACCTCAACCCGGACCCGCACGCGGTGCCGCGCGCGCTGCACGAGTGCAAGCAGCACTTCCGTCCGGGCCAGTTGCTGGTGCTGCGCAGCACCCTCTACCCGGGCGTCACCCGGCGGGTCGAGACGCTGCTGGCCGACGAGGGCATCGACATCGAGGTCGCGTTCTGCCCCGAGCGCATCGCCGAGGGCCATGCGATGCAGGAGCTGTTCTCGCTGCCGCAGATCGTCTCGGCACGGTCGGCGCCGGTGCTGGCGCGGGCCGGCGCGCTGTTCGCCACCCTGACCGAGACCATCGTGGAGCTGAGCCCGGAAGAGGCGGAGCTGGCCAAGCTGTTCACCAACACCTGGCGCTACATCAAGTTCGCCGCCGCCAACCAGTTCTACGTGATGGCCAACGACCAGGGCCTGGACTTCGACCGGATCCGTACCGCGCTGGCGCAGGACTACCCGCGGGCCAGCGACCTGCCACGAGCCGGTTTCGCAGCCGGGCCGTGCCTGTTCAAGGACACCATGCAGCTGGCGGCGTTCACCGACAACTCCTTCGTCCTGGGCCATGCGGCGATGCTGGTGAACGAGGGCCTGCCGCTCTACCTGGTCTCCCGGCTGGAGGCCAGGTACGACCTGGCGAGCATGCGGATCGGGATCCTGGGCATGGCGTTCAAGGGCGAGAGCGATGACATCCGATCGAGTTTGTCCTACAAGTTGAAGCGGATCCTCGAGTTCAGGGCCAAGCAGGTGCTGTGCACCGACCCCTACGTCAGCGTGGACGACAGCCTGGAGCCGCTGGAGCACGTGCTGGCCACCGCCGACCTGCTGATCATCGGCGCGCCTCACCTGCAGTACCGCGAGCTCGCTGCTCCGGTGCCGGTGGCTGACGTCTGGAACCTCCTCGGACAGGGCAGCGTGATCTGAGTATGGGTGGGCTGAGTATGGGTGGGTCGACATGAGCCTGGCGATCTCAGTCGTCATCCCCGCCTACAACGAGGGCGAGGCCATCATCGCGGTGCTGGACCGGATCTTCGACGCGGTCGAGTCCGAGTGCGAGATCCTGGTGGTGGTGGACTTCGAGGAGGACACCACCGTCCCGGTGCTGCGTGCCTATGCCGAACGGGAGCCGCGGCTGCACATCCTGGTCAGCAGTTACGGCCGCGGGCCGGCGAACGCGATCCGGTACGGCATCGACCAGGTGAAGAACCCGGTCGTGGTGGTCACCATGGCCGACGGCAGCGACGACCCCCGTCAGATCGACGAGCTGGCCCGGCTGGTGGACCGGGGCGTCGTGGTCGCGGCGGCGTCGAGGTACTGCCCCGGCGGCCAGCAGGTCGGCGGCCCGCTGGTCAAGTCGATGCTGTCCAAGGCCGCCGGGCGGTCCCTGGGCACGTTCGGCCGGGTCGGCACCCGGGACGCCACCAACAGCTTCAAGGCGTTCTCCACCGAGTTCGTCCGCGAGGTGGGCATCGACAGCCGCAGCGGCTTCGAGATCGGCCTGGAGCTCACCGCCAAGGCCCGCCGGCTGCGCCGTCCGGTCGCCGAGGTGCCGACCATCTGGCTGGACCGGACCCTGGGGGTGTCGAACTTCCAGCTCGCCGGCTGGATCCCGCGCTACCTGCGGTGGTACCGGTTCGCCTTCGGGCCGCAGCTGACCAAGGAGCAGGTCGCGCGCGCCGCCAAGGCCATCGCGGAGCAGAACACCAAGCCGGCCAAGGGAAAGCAGCGCTGGTGAGCGTGCACACTTCCCAGGCCGGGGCCGCTTCGCAGCAGGTCCTGGTGTCCGGCTCGGCCGGCTTCATCGGTGGCTACCTGGTCGAGGAGCTGCTCCGGCGCGGCCATTGCGTCGTCGGCATCGACAACTACTCCAAGTACGGGCCGGTCGCCAAGTCCTACGACGGCCACCCCGACTATCACTTCGTCGAGGGTGACGCCCGCGACGTCGCGCTGATGACCGAGCTGCTGGCCGACTGCGACCACTTCATCGCCGGCGCGGCGCTGATCGGCGGCATCTCCTACTTCCACGCCTATGCCTATGACCTGCTGGCGACCAACGAGCGGATCATCGCCTCCTCGTGCGACGCCGCGATCGCGGCCCACCGGAACGGCAGGCTGAAGAAGGTCACCTACCTGTCGTCCTCGATGGTGTTCGAGTCGACCGGGCACTGGCCGTCCGCTGAGGGCGACCAGCACCGGATCCCGCCGCCGCGGTCGTCCTACGGCTTTCAGAAGCTCGCCGTCGAGTACTTCGCCAGGGCGGCCTGGGACCAGTACCGGTTGCCCTACACCGTCGTGCGCCCGTTCAACTGCGTCGGCATCGGCGAGGGCCGCGCGCTGGGCGATGTGGAAGTCGCCTCGGGCAACGTCAAGCTGGCGATGAGCCACGTGGTCCCCGACCTGGTGCAGAAGATCGTCAAGGGCCAGGATCCGCTGCACATCCTGGGCGACGGGCACCAGATCCGGCACTACACCTACGGCGGCGACCTGGCCAAGGGCATCGTCGAGTGCATGGCGTCGGACGCCGCGCTCAACGACGACTTCAACATCTCGACCGCCGAGAGCACCAGCGTCCGCGAACTCGCCGCGGTGATCTGGCGCAAGATCAAGGGCGATGTCCCGCTGAACCTGGTCTGCGACCCGGCCTACGAGCACGACGTGCAGAAGCGGGTTCCGGACGTGTCCAAGGCGCGGGACGTGCTGGGCTTCGAGTGCACGACCAGTCTGGATCAGATGCTGGATGAGGTCATCCCGTGGGTCACCGAGGCGGTCAGGGCTGGCCGGCTGTAACAGAGTTGCGGCGGCCTTGTCATGAGGGCGCCGGATAGCGGATCCAGCTCGCCCTGCCTGTGGTGACGGATCGTCTACAACTTGCAGGGTTTCGGCTCCCCTGGCTGGCATCACCACATCACGCTGCTGTCCAGAAGGCAGCTGACACGTGCTGCCCGGTGGAAAGAGGAGAAGGCCTGGGTTGTCCTAATCCGCTGCCAGCGCAACGGAAACTTCCACGAAATTCGATGAGCTGGGGTGCATCCCCGAGCGGTCCTCGCGTGGAAGAAGGGGCAAGGTCGGCTACCGGTCCGGCCCATCGAGAGAGGACATCAACAAGGGCAACCAGCAGATCGCCACGGCATCACCCGCGTCCTTCGCCCGATCAACCTCTGAGCCACCACCCCCCATTCAGAAAAGGAAGAACTGACATGAAGAACGTTCTCGCCCTCGCCGCTGTGACCCTGGCCGGCGCCACCTTCGGACTCGCCGCCCCCGCCCACGCCGCCGACAGCGATGCCACCGTCTCGGTGCTGCACGGCGTCCCAGGCGCCACCGTGGACGTCTACGCCAACGGCAAGACCCTGCTGACCGATTTCAAGCCCGGCACCCTCACCGACCCGGTTCAGCTCGCCGCCGGAAAGTACGACCTGAAGGTCACCGCGGCCGGCGCCGGCGCCGGCGGCGCGGCGGTCATCGAGGCCAAGGGGGTCACCGTCCCCGCCCGGGCCAACATCACCGTCGTGGCTCACCTGAGCGCGGCCGGCAAGCCCGTGCTCACGCCCTACGTCAATGACACGTCCAAGGTCGCCGCGGGCCAAGCCCGGCTCACCGTCCGGCACACCGCCGCCGCGCCGGCCGTCGACATCCGCGCCAACGGGACCGCCGCGCTGAAGAACCTGACCAACCCCAACGAGGCCAAGGCCGACCTGGCCGCCGGCACCATCAAGGCAGACGTGGCGCTGGCGGGCACCAGCACCGTTGCGATCGGCCCGGCCGACCTCACGCTCAAGGAGGGGACGAACACCATCGTCTATGCCTGGGGCAGCGCAGCGGACAGGAACCTCAAGCTCGCCGTCCAGACCATCGCTGGCCTGCACTCCGCTCCCGGCGGCGTACCGGCCGGCTCGGGCGGACAGGCCGCAGCCGCCACCACCGGCGGTTCCGACAACGACCGGCTGGCGCTGATCGGGTCCGTCGCCGGGCTCGCCGGGCTCCTCGTCCTCGTCGCTCGCCGCCGGCCGGCACGGGCGACCAGCTGACGTGAGCCCGACCCGTTCGGTGAGGAGGGTGGCCACCGCTCTGGTGGCCGCCCTCCTCGCGGGTGCCGGCACTGCCTGGGCCACCAGCCCCGAGCACCCTGCAACCCCGACCCCGCAGGAGCAACTGCTCCCCCCGGTGCCCGCCTCCGCTCCCGTCGCGCCTTCCACTGACGGAGCGAAGAGGGCCCCGCGCGTTGCCGTCCGTGCCGTCGAAGCCCCGCAGCTGCCGACAAGCATCGTCATTGCCCGCATCAAGGCGCGGATGCCGATCCTTCCGGTCGGGGTGGCATCGGATGGGCAGATGGCGCTTCCGCCCGATCCGGCCGACATCGGCTGGTACCGGTACGGCTCCCGCCCCGGCGACAGCGCTGGCGCCACGGTCCTGGCCGCGCACGTCGACTCGAAGGAGTACGGGATCGGACCGATGGCCCGTCTCGGCGAACTCCAGGCCGGCGACGTCATCACCGTCCTATCGGCACGTACGGCACGCCGCTACGTCGTCACCGCGACCCGACAACTTGAGAAGTCCACCCTTGACCTCGCTTCCCTTTTCGCCCGTACCGGGCCACCTCGCCTGCACCTCATCACGTGTGGCGGCGAATTCGACGCGCAGGAACGCCACTACGAGCAGAACGTCGTCGTGCTGGCGGTTCCCGTCCGAGGATCTGGAGGAGGCTAGGTTTGTTCGTGTGAACCATCTCGGACCTGAACTGCGCGAGGACGAGCTCGCAGGTCTGCTCGCGGCAGGCTCTCCGGACGCGCTGTCCGACGCCTACCGTCGATGGTCCCCCCTGGTCCACACGATCGCGCTGCGGTCCCTGCGCGATCCGCACGACGCGGAGGACGTCACCCAGCAGGTCTTCGTATCCGCCTGGAACGGCCGCCACACCCTGCGCCCGGACCAGGGCTCGCTGGTCGCCTGGCTCGTAGGCATCACCAAGCACCGGATCGCCGACGTCAGGACCCAACGGTACCGAGCCCACCGCAATCTCACCGCAGTCGCCGCCCATACGACGACCCACGCGTCCTCCCCGCACGACGAGGAGTGCGCCGAGCGACTGCTCGTCGCCCACGAGCTGGAGCGGATGGGCGATCCACGGGGGACCGTGCTCCGAATGGCCTTCATCGAGGACCGACCGCACGAGGAGATCGCCACCCAACTCGGCCTGCCGCTGGGCACCGTGAAAAGCCACGTACGGCGTGGACTGATACATCTACGCACCAGACTGAAGGAGGTGGAAGATGTCTCATCCTGACGAAGAGCTGCTCGCCGATCTTGCTCTCGGAGCTGACCTCGAGGTCAGCCCGCAGGCGCGCGATCACGTCAGCGGCTGCCCCGTCTGTCAGTCCACGGTGCAGGATCTGCGACGAACCCTCGCGCTCGCCGCTCACGCCGAGAGTCCCCCGACGTGGAGCCAGCCCCCGGATCGGGTCTGGTCACGCATCGAGGACGCGGTCGGCGCGCAGCCAACCACGCCCCCCGGGGCGGCTTCCGAGGCCCCGGATCCGACGGCGCCCGCGCCGGTCACCACGCTGGAGTCACGCCGCACCCCGCGCTCGTCTCGGCGGGTCCTGCCATGGGCAGCCGGGATGGCCGCTGCCGGGCTCGCGATC
Organism: Jatrophihabitans sp.; assembly: GCF_036388195.1. Taxonomy (GTDB): domain Bacteria; phylum Actinomycetota; class Actinomycetes; order Mycobacteriales; family Jatrophihabitantaceae; genus Jatrophihabitans_A. Next base: position 29,803 of record NZ_DASVSG010000056.1, read on the forward strand.
GGACTGCTGGGCGGCAGGGCGCTGTGGCACGACCCCCCACCCGCCCCCGCCACCACCATCGCCCAGGCGCAGCTCGACACGCTGGACACCAAGCGGCCCCGTGGCGAGGCGAGTGTGGTGCGGTCGGGTAGCGGCATCAACCTCAAGATCAGCACCACCGCGCCCCTGGAGGCCGGCAGCGGGTTCCTCGAGGTGTGGTTGATCAACAAGGACGGAAAGCGCATGGTGTCGATCGGCGTGCTGCGCAGCGGCGAGGCGGAGCTGCTGCCGATCACGCAGGCGCTGATAGACCAGGGCTACGTGATCGTCGACGTCTCGCGTGAGGCATTCGACAACAAGCCGCAGCACTCGGGCGACAGCCTGGTCCGGGGCACCCTTCGCATCTGAGGCGTCCGGGGCTCGGGTCCACGCTCGATCCAGCGCTCGATCCAGGGTCAGCCCCGCGTCGGGGTGGCGACCAGGAATGCCTGCGCGCCCAGCACCCGCCAGGCCAGCGGGACCCGCAGGTAGAGCTTCACCAGCGCCGGACCGCTCGGCAGCCGGCTCTTGGTGCTGTAGGGCAGGAACCGCGGGATGTTGGTGAGCACGTCGAAGCCGGTGGCCGCGAATGCCTCGACCAGCGCGCGGTCATCGACCGGGGTGATGTGGTCGAAGAACTGCCAGTAGTCCCGCGCGCAGTACCGGACGTTGGGCTGCAGCACCAGCAGCCGCCCACCCGGACGCAGCACCCGGCGCGCCTCGACCAGCGTCGCCAGGATCGCCTCCCGGCTGATGTGCTCGAAGAAGTTGCTGATGAACACCACGTCGACGGACTCCTCCGCGATGCCGGCCAGATCATCCGAACGGAGCACGTAGGCCTGGACGCCGGCGGCGGCGTGCTGAGTGACGTCGGGGTTCAGATCCACCGCGATCCGGCGGCCGGCGCGGATGTTGTTGATGAACTCGCAGTGCCCGGCGGCGATGTCCAGCACCACCGCGTCCTCGGGCACCCAGCGCTGGAAGAAATGGCTGCACAGCACGCCCCAGAGCTCCTGCCGCTGCTGGGACTCCTGGGCGAATCGGTTGCGGTACAAGGCTTTCAGCCCGCTTGGTTCGAGTTCCACAGGTACGCACCCTTTCGGATCCAGACCCGGCAGGGGTCGCCGCGAGAGCCAGATTGCCCGCGGCAGACTACCGCGTGTGGCGTGTAGCCTTGGGCCCATCATGCGCGCGCTGCTCCTCCTTCGCGGCCGTGACGAGGCACTGGGACGCTAGACGCAGCTGAGGCTGCGGGCGACGTCCGGGTCGGCCCCCTCGTCGCGGGCGAAGTGCTGTGCCGACATCCCGACCACCGTCCGGCACGTCCCGCGCCTCCTGGAGCTCTCCATGCATTCCGCTGTTTCCGCTGCCGTCCGCCGCACTGCCCAGCAGCCCACCACCATGCCGTCGCACCGGTACCGCCCCTTCCCCGCCGTCGACCTGCCCGACCGGCAGTGGCCATCCCGCACCCTGAGCCGGGCGCCGCGGTGGCTGTCGACCGATCTGCGCGACGGCAACCAGGCCCTGATCGACCCGATGAACACCGCCCGCAAGCAAGCCATGTTCGACCTGCTGGTGCGCTTGGGCTACAAGGAGATCGAGGTCGGCTTCCCGGCCGCCAGCCAGACCGATTTCGACTTCGTCCGCGAGCTGATCGAGTCCGGCCGGGTGCCGGACGACGTCACCATCTCGGTGCTGACCCAGGCGCGGGAGGAGCTCATCGAGCGCACCGTCCAGTCCCTGGTCGGCGCGCGCCGGGCCACCGTGCACCTGTACAACGCCGCAGCGCCGGTGTTCCGCGACGTGGTCTTCGGATTTCCCGGAGACGGCCGCGCGCAGTGCACCGCGATCGCCGTCGACGGCACCCGGGCGGTTCTCAAACATGCCGAGCAGTATCTGCTGTCCGGCGCCCGGTCCGGTTCGGGCCCCACCGAGTTCGGGTACGAGTACTCGCCCGAGATCTTCATGGACACCGAGTTGGACTACGCGCTGGAGATCTGCACGGAGGTGATGAACGTCTGGCAGCCCGAAGCCGGCCGCGAGATCGTGCTGAACCTGCCGTGCACGGTCGAGCGTTCCACCCCCAACGTCTACGCCGACCAGATCGAGTGGATGAGCCGGAACCTGCCGCACCGCGAGCACGTCGCGCTGTCGGTGCACACCCACAACGACCGCGGCACCGCGGTGGCCGACGCCGAGCTGGCGATGCTGGCCGGCGCCGACCGGATCGAGGGTTGCCTGTTCGGCAACGGCGAACGCTCCGGCAACGTCGACCTGGTGACCCTGGGGCTGAACCTCTACAGCCAGGGCATCGACCCCGAGATCGACTTCTCCGACATCGACGAGATCCGCCGGACGGCGGAGTACTGCAACCGGATCGGGGTGCACGAGCGGCATCCCTACGCCGGCGATCTGGTCTACACCTCGTTCTCGGGCTCGCACCAGGACGCGATCAAGAAGGGCTTCGACGCCCTGGAGCGGGCTGCGAAGGAAGCCGGTGCGCCCATCTCAGCGATGCCGTGGGCCATTCCGTACCTGCCGATCGACCCCGAGGACGTCGGGCGCTCCTACGAGGCGGTGATCCGGGTCAACAGCCAGTCCGGCAAGGGCGGCGTCGCCTACATCATGAAGACCGAGCACTCCCTGGACCTGCCGCGCCGGCTGCAGATCGAGTTCAGCCAGGTCATCCAAGGGGTGGCCGACGGCGAGGGCCGCGAGGTGGACGCGGCGACCATGTGGTCGATCTTCGAGTCGGAGTACCTGTTCGACGCCGACGCGGCCTTCTCCCTCACCTCGTTCTCCTCAGCCGATGAGGACGGTGTGACCCGGGTGACCGCGCGGGTGCGGGCCTTCGGCAAGGACTACGACGTCGCCGGGGTGGGCAACGGGCCGATCAACGCGTTCTGCCAGGCGGTCTCGGAGCCGGACATGGGCCTGGGTGGCATCGGCCTGCGGGTGCTGGACTACTCCGAGCACGCGCTGAGCACCGGCGGCGACGCCGAGGCGGCGGCATACCTCGAGATCGAGGTGGGCGATCAGGTGCTGTGGGGCGTCGGGATCAGCGAGTCCATCGTGGCCGCCTCGCTGCGCGGGGTGATGAGCGCGGTGAACCGGATCGCCCGGACCCGCTGACCCGGGTCGCCGGCTGCGCACCGGGCGTGAGTTCAATGCGGAGGCGCCGGCGCTAGCTGCACATGTCCTCAACGGCTGACATAGCAGTTGAACGGCGTTACGCGGCTAATGCGGCTGTTGCCTGCGCGTGTAGAGATAGTCTGGAACACTCGCGCACGTAAGAACAGCTAATACCTTCGACGTCAAGGGGACAGCGGCATGACCACAGTGCAACCGGACACGCGACCGCTGATATTCATCAGCCACGTAAGCGCTGATGGCCAAGCCGCGAGCCGATTGCAGGAATATATAGACGAAACGTTTCTCGGTGCAGTCGCCCTGTTCAACACATCCTCTAGATCAACACTGGCTCCGGGAGATAGCTGGCTCGCCCGGATATTTAGCGCGTTAGAAAGAACAAGTCTACTTCTTCCAATTCTTACTCAAAGAAGCATCAAGAGTCCGTGGGTCAACTTTGAGTCCGGTGCCGCCTGGCTCCATGGTGCCAAAGTTGTCCCTTGCTGTGGCGGCGGGATGTCCAAGGGCGGCTTGCCGCAACCTTACTCGACATTACAGGCGATCGACCTCACAGATAGCGATGATCTCGAACAGCTGATGGTGATAATCGGGCAAGAATTAAGCTTTCGAGTCCCCGAACATTCCACCGCGACACTTGCTGCGAACCTTGCTATCGATTTAGCTCCGGACCCTGCCCCGGTTTCACCTCCTCGAGGAGGTTCCAGACGGGAGCGAAAGAGTCACCGCAGATGGCAATTCGAAAAATCTACCACAAACAATGATACATGGAGTGCCAGTTTCAAGTACGTATCTGAATTCACGGTCCTTGAACCACAACTTGAAGAATTAGGCATGAGCTTTACTCCAGCGTTGGAGGCCATATCTTTCAACGAACGCACCCCGCCCACGCAGAAATTGGAATCCTGGACACGTTCCTCAGGTGGATCGGTTTATTTGTCGGACCCTCATAGGCGAACAGGATCGTCCTATGGCTTTAAAATTCGCTTTGAGCCGCCATTGAAACGCGGAGATGAAGTTTCTTTCGAACTTCGGGTCTTCTTCCCTGAGTATCATCTCAGCTCGCGGGAGCAGCTAGCGCAGGCACAACTAGCCAACGGTGTTGAACTCAGTGACTACCGGTGGTCCGGTCGAAGTATCTCGGTGCCTACCGATGATTTCATCTACGAAGTTATATTGCCCAAGCATCTGCTGGCCGCGCCGAGCGATCCTCATGTAATTCGGTACTCCAATCGATATCAGGAAGAAGAGGCATTCATCCGTGACTCAGGTGCATTTATCATTCAAGAAATCGAGGAGGAAGGTGTCGAGTGTTGGCTGATGCGTTTGCGTCGGCTGAATCCACCTGCCGACGTTACCTACCGGCTCCGGTGGAGGTTACCGTCAAGAGCGGCGTTAGCCGCCGCGAGCACTCAGCATGCGCCACAGGCCGAACGAGGGGTTCCGAGATCGGACCTTTGATAGAGCCCGGCCCTTCATAGACCCAGCTATTAAGTGATACTTTGATCATCATGATCCCGGATAACAGGGACACAAGCCTCAACCCCCTGTTGCTTATCACCCTTATTACTCAACCCGCAAAGATTGCGAGATCTGACCATGGGACTGCTTGATCACCGTAAGACATGGCGTTTCACCCTGGTCGCACCGCCAGACCGGTGCGTGGCCGCCTTCATATCCGCCTTCGATGGTTCGAGGAGTGGGCCTGTGCTTAGTCGGGCCAAGTGGGATGTCGGCCGTAAAGGGCAGGGTGCCGTTGCTTCATATAAAGGCCGATCTGGTCTTATAAAGGGCGTGACGCTGCTTTCGTCGCGTGCAAGCAGCGAAGAAGACGCCGCCTTGGGATCAGAGATAACGTTCAAGACCGAGAGGGACGCTGAGGGACGGACGGTGTGCTCGATGTGGCTCAGTTCCCGCGGAACCGCGCTCGGCTTTACCGCCGATGGTAGATTCTTTAGACCCTATATGCGCATGGTGCAAGATGCGTTGGCCGAGCTCGACCCTGCGCTCCTGGTGCAAACATCTTAATGTGAGCACTCACCTCAGGTGATAGCCGATCGCTGTCCGACTCAGGAGTGCGGCACCCTATTCGAGCTGGCACACCACCTCCATTGAAGGGTGCCGGCGCGGCATGTTCGGCTGCTGGTCTGCAGGGCGCGGGTGGCCTCCGGCGATCCTTTGAGCACGCACACCTCTAGACGCGGCCGTGCAACAGGAAGCTCGACCAAGCTGTCATCGCGACCAGCGCCTCGGCCCGGACGCCGCCGGGCTCGGCAGTGTTCCCCTGACCGGGATGCCAGCTACAGCTGCGACCCGGCGCAAACCGCGGTCCTGCCTCGTCTCCGACAAGGTACCGACAGCGTTGCGAGATAGGGCAGCGGCTGATGGGCTGCGCTATCCGTGACGCCGTTTTCCGGGCATTCACCGTAATCGTGATGCCCGCCGCTGCCGGACCGCGGCGGCCAGGACGAGCGCCAGGGCTCCGAATCCCGCCGATCCGCCGGCCAGCAGGTAGAACCGGGAATCCAGCCGGCTGGGCGGGCTGCCGATCCGGTACTCCCCGAGCGGCGCGTCCCGCCGTGCGACGGCGGCCGGTGGGGCGGGGGGCTTGGCCCGGGCCCGGGCCAGCGCCAGCAGCGGCGCGGCGCCGTCCAGCACCGGGTTCGCGCCGGCCGTTCCCGCCGGTCTGGCAGCAATGGCGGCGGCCGGGTCGATGACGCCGATGCCGTACGCGGAGTCGCGGCCCTTCGGCCCGCGGTCGATCGCCGTGGCCAGCAGCCGGTTCAGGATCTGGCGGGCGTTCTCGCGCGGGTACTTCGACCAGATCAGGGCCAGCGCGCCCGAGGTCAGCGCGGTGGCATGTGACGTGCCGTTCCCGACGAACGCCGAGCCTGACTCGCGGGTGAGCGTCGCGATGTCGCTTCCCGGCGCCGTCACGGTGAGGTAGCGATGCCGGGAGGAGAACTCGGTGACCTCCAGCCGCGAATCCACCGCGCCGACCGAGACCACCCCGAGGCAGACCCCGGGCTCCTCCACCGGGTTGCCGGACCCGGCGGAGTTGCCCGATGCGGCCACCACCAGCGCGCCCTTGCCGATCGCGTGCAGCACCGCGTCCTGGATCGATTGGGGGCACGGCACCCGGTCCTCGCGTTCGTTGCGGGGCCCGCCCAGGCTCATGCTGATGATCCGGGCGCCATGGTCGGCGGCATAGCGGATCGACCGTGCGGTGGCGTTCTTGGGCGGCTCGCCGCGGCGGACCACGCTGGCCAGCGGCACCGCGACCGGCAGGATCTTCGCCGCCGGCGCCAGCCCCTCGATGTCGGCGAAGCCCCTGTCGGCAGCGATCAACGAGGCCATCGCGGTGCCGTGCGAGAACTCGTCGCTGTCATAGTCGGTGCGGCCGTCGCTGCCGTTGCCGATGAAGTCCGCGCCCGGCAGCACCTTGCCGCGCAGCTCCGGGATGTCGGCCTGCACCCCGGAGTCGAGCACCGCGACGGTGATGCCCCGGCCGTCGGCGCCACCGGCCCACAACTCGTGGACGTGCCAGCTGTCGAACCACCATTCGGGCGCGCTGCGCGGTCCCGGGGTAGCCGTGGCCGGAGCCGGCGGCAGCACGACCAGCGCGAGCACGGCTGCGGCCAGCAGCGACCCGAGCCGCCTCACGACGGCTTCCAGAACGCGCGGGTGGGCTGGTCCAGGAAGACCCGGGCGTTGAGTACGACGGTGATCGACCCGCGTCGCTGAACGACCTGGTTCTCGAAGTCCCAGGCCTTCCAACTGCCCTGCACCGGCACCCGGGCCCGGACGCTGATCACTCCGGTGCCGCCTTGCTCCAGCTCGACCTGGGGGTGAACGGTGGCAATGGCCGGCGCGCTGCCGTGCAACGAGCCGGGAACCGGCCGGGCCCAGCCGGGCACCGGGCAGAGCGGGTCCTTCGAAGCCGCTGCCAGGCAGCCGGCCAGCAACGCCTGCGCCGCCCGCTCGGCCTGCGTCCGCAACTGCGGTGTCAGGGCAACCCGGGCCTGCGCGGTCAGCCGGCTGTCGGCCAACCTGATCATCGGCTGGTCCTCGGCCGCGCCTTCGGACGTCCGGGCGAGCACCTGCAGCGCCGGTGGGTCGGCGGCCAGGGGCAGCGCACCCGGAAACAGCGTCACCGACCCCGCTGCCGGAAGCGTGCGACCGGCCAGTCGCAGCCGGGTAGCAGTCGGCAGACCGGCCCAGACACTTACCGTGCCGGCCACCCGGCTCATCCGCCACACCGAGCCGCGCCGGACCAGCCTGGCCGTGTCGGCCACCGACCGGGCGCCAGAGCCGAACAGCAGCCGGTACCGGACCTCGACGGTGGCGGTCGCGCCGAGCCGGGTGGCGCGCAGCACCGAGATGTCGGCGAACCGGGCCACCTGCAGTTGCTGCCGCAGCACCACGCTGGTCAGGTAGGGCCCGTGCGGCGGCGCGTCGGCGACGGCCAGCGCGGCCGGCGCATCCCCGTCGGCGAGCGCCTGGAAGAAGGTCCGGGCCACCGATTCCGGGCTGGACCGCGCGGTGTACCGGTCATAGGCGGCCAGGCCCAGCCCAGCTGCCAGCACGGCCGACATCAATGCGGCCAGCAGCGGCCAGCCCCGGCCGCGCCGTCGCCGGCGCCGGGCTACTGGTGGCACCGGGGCATCTGCAGGGAAGGGCACCGGATACTGCTGCCGGGCCGGCCAGACCGGCGGCGGAGCGGTTGGCGGCAGCGCCATCGGCGGTGGAGAGGCTGGGGGAAGTCCGACCGGCGGCGGGGCCGTTGGGGGCAGCGCGGCCGGCATCGAGCCCGAGCCGGGCCACTGGGGCGGCCCACCGGCTCCGGCTCCGCCAAGCTCTGCGGTCATCGGCTAGTCGATGGCCCGCCGGCCGGAGAATGCCCGGCCGAGAGTGACCTCATCGGCGTACTCCAGGTCGCCACCGACCGGGAGTCCGCTGGCCAGCCTGCTCACGGTCACACCCATCGGCTTGATCAGCCGGGCCAGATAGGTGGCGGTCGCCTCGCCCTCCAGGTTCGGGTCGGTGGCCAGGATCAGCTCGGTCACCGTGCCGTCGCTGAGCCGGTGCAGCAGCTCACGCACCCGCAGGTCGTCCGGGCCGATGCCGTCGATCGGGCTGATCGCGCCCCCCAGCACGTGGTAGCGACCCCGGAACTCCCGGGTGCGTTCCACCGCGATGACGTCCTTGGGCTCCTCGACCACGCAGATCACCGCGCCGTCCCGGCGGGGGTCACGGCAGATCCGGCACTCGTCGGAATCGGTGACGTTGCCGCAGATCCGGCAGAACTTCACCTCGGCCTTGACCCGGCGCAGCACCGCGGCCAGCCGGTCGACGTCCACCGACTCGGCGGCCAGCAGATGGAAGGCGATCCGCTGCGCGCTCTTCGGGCCGATGCCTGGCAACCGGCCGAGCTCGTCGATCAGATCCTGAACCGCGCCTTCATACATCACAGTCCGGGGATGCCCAACCCGCCGAGGCCGCCCATGCCACCGGTCAGCGGTCCCAGCTTGTCGGCGGCCAGCTCACCGGCCCGCCGGGTGGCATCGCGCACCGCCGCTACCACCAGGTCCTGCAAGGTCTCGACGTCGTCCGGGTCGATTGCCCTCGGGTCGATGGTGATCGCCAACAGCTCCCCGCCGCCGGTCACCTTCGCGCTGACCAGGCCGCCGCCGGCGGACCCCTCCACCTCGGTGGCCGCCAGCTCGGCCTGGGCGTCGGCAAGCTGCTGCTGCATCTTCTGCGCCTGCTTCATCAGCTGCTGCATGTTGGGCTGGCCACCTGGTCGCACGCGGATCTCTTCTCTGGGAGTGCCTGTCTGGACGTGACGGGGGCAGGACACCGGCTGTCGGGCCGATTCGGGGCAAGCCTAACGCCGGGCGCCGTCAGTTTCGCCGACCGAGACCGCGGGCAGCGGTTCGGACCCGGCACGGCGGCGGTCATCTGAGCGGCCGCCGGCGGTTGCGCCGCTAGGCAGGGCTGCCCGCAGGCGGTTTGTCCTCCAGGATCCCGCGGAACCCGCCCTTGACCAGCCAGGACAGGGCGAAAGCGCAGACCATGATCGACTCGAGCCAGAACAGGGCGCGCCAGCTGTCCGGCATTGCCACCAGCGCGACCAGGCAGAGGATGAGGCAGCCGACGATGACCCCGCCGCAGGCCCGGTAGACCCGATTGCGCAGCACCTTCTGCGGAGTCTTCTTCCCTTGTGAGAGCGTGAAGCGGAACAGGCAGAAGACAGCAAGGATCACGAACAGCGCTACGGCGCATACGTAGTGAAGGGCTCCGACCACCTTCTCGGGGCCGGTCGATGTGACGCCGCCCCGGGTGGTGGGCAGGAAGGCGACGCCCAAGGCGGCCACGCTCGCCAGGTTGCTCAAGAGGTTGTCAGCGCGGAACTCGTCCACAGAACGGTATTCGTAGGACAGGAAGAACACCGCGAGCGCGCACAGGGCGCCGACGAAGTAATTGCGCGAGCTGGTGTAGTAATAGGCGCTGATCGAGCCCTGCGGCACCCAACTGCCGTCCAGCAGGCCCTTACCGAGGACAATGGCGAAGGGCAGGCTCAGCGCAAGGAGCCCGATGGCTATGCGCAGATGGCGGTAGGCCACACTCAGCGCGCGTTCCTCGTCCGGGTCGGTCACCTCGGCCGAGCGCGCAGCAGGCGTATCGGCGGATCGGGTCACGGCGGCTCCCGCTAGGGCAGGGCTAGCGCACCAGCTGGGTGGCGGTGCGGGAGAAACATACCCTCACTGACCTCGGCGGGCCTGGTCGAATTGCGGTGTCAGCGCCCGCGCCAGGCCGTCACAGGCGGCCTCGATCTGGGCGAGCGCGGCAGCGAACTCCGGCTCGCCGTCGTAGTACGGATCCGGCACGTCCAGCTCGCCGGCGGCAACCGCGACCGGGTCGTAGCTGCGCAGCAGGCTGATCGAGGCCGCCGCATCGGCCGGGTCCTCGGCCAGCCGGGCCAGCTGCCCGAGCCGGGCCAGGTGGCCGCCGTCCAGGGCGATCACCAGGTCCCTGCTGGCAAAGTCTTCCACCAGGAACTGCCGCGCGACGTGCGCCGGGACCTGGTAACCGTTGCGGGACAGGGCCTGCCGCGCCCGCGGGTCCATGTCCTTGCCGGCATGCCACGGGCCGGTGCCGGCGCTGTCGATGATCACCTCATCGGCCCAGCCCGCCTCGGCCAGCTTCGCTCGCAGCACCACCTCGGCGGTGGGCGAACGGCAGATGTTGCCGGTACAGACGAAGCAGATCCGGACCGGGCCGCCGGCCAGCTCGCGATCAGGAAGCATCGATCGGCCGCGCGCCCAGGCTGGTTTGCAACAGCTCCATGGCGGCAGCCTCGGCATCGCCGCCGGCCCGCTTCGAGCCGTGCACCTCGTCGGACTCCTCGTCCACGCCGTCGTCGTCGATGACCGGGGGCGGCTGCTCGACCGGCGCGGCGGGAGCCGGACGGGGCTGGCGCGTGGGCCTGGCGGCACGCGGCGCGGGCTCCGGCTCTGGATCAGCCGGCGGCTCGTCAGGCAGCGGGGCAGCGGCGCTGTTCGCGGGCGCCGCCGAGCTGATGACCAGTCGCCAGTGGCCGAACACCACCGACTGCAATACCTCGCGCAGGACGGAGAGGTTGGCGTCCTCGGCGATCCGCCGGGCCAGTCCCGCAGGCGCCAGCAGGTTGACCACCTCACCCTCGACGGAGGCGATCACCACCTCGTTCATCATCGCCCACTTGACCCTGCTCCGGTCCTTCAGAGCGGCCATCACGTCCGGCCATAGCTGCCGCAGGGCGTTGGAGTCGGGTGCTGCGTCACCGACCACGGCAGGCTGCGCCGCCGGACCGGGCTCGGCGGGCTTGGCCTCGCTCACCGGTTCGAGCCGTTCCGCCTGCGTAGGCGGCTGCTCGGCTTGGCCGGGTGACTGCTCGGCTTGGCCGGGTGACTGCTCGGCTTGGACGGGCGGCTGCCCGGTGGCAGGTGCCCCCGCCTGGGCCGCCGGTTCCACCTTGGCGGCCGCTCGGCTCGCCGGCTCAACCTTGCCCGCCGGCTCAGCCTTCGCGGCCGGCCGTTCCAGCCGTGCCGGCGCCGGGTCCGCGGTCGAGGCAGATACCGCCAGCCCCTGCCGTCGCTCCAACCGCTCCAACCGCTGCAGCAGCGCCGCCGAGTCCGACGCGGCGTCGGGCAGCAGCATCCGGGCCGACAGCAGCTCCAGCATCAGCCTCGGTGAGGTGGTGCCTCGCATGTCGGTCAGCGTGGTGTGGGTGATGTCGGCGAACCGGACCAGGCTCGCCACCCCGATCCGGCGCGACTGGTCGGCCAGCCGCATCGCCTGGTCGCCGGCGTAGTCGATCAGGCCCTTCTCCACCGCATCCGGCACCGCGTCCAGCACGATCAGGTCCCGAAAGCGGTCCAGCAGGTCGGCGGCGAACCGGCGCGGGTCGTGACCGGCCTCCACCACCCGGTCGATGGTGGCGTACACCCCGGCCGCGTCGCCGACCGCCAGGGAATCGGTCATGTCATCGAGCAGCGCCGAGTCCGTGACGCCGAGCAGCCCGACCGCCCGGGCGTAGGTGACGCCCTCGGCGCCGGAACCGGACAGCAACTGGTCCAGCACCGACAGCGAGTCCCGGGCCGAGCCCGCACCGGCCCGCACCACCAGCGGGAACACGGTGGGCTCGACCGTGACGGCTTCGGCCTGGCAGATCCGCTCCAGGTGCCCCCGAAGCACCGAGGGCGGGATGAGCCGGAACGGGTAGTGGTGGGTGCGCGAGCGAATCGTCTGCAGCACCTTGTCCGGCTCGGTGGTGGCGAAGATGAAGACCAGGAACTCCGGCGGCTCCTCGACCAGCTTCAGCAGCGCGTTGAAGCCCTGGTTGGTGACCATGTGCGCTTCGTCGATGATGTAGACCTTGTAGCGGTCGCGCACCGGGGCGTAGTAGGCCCGCTCGCGCAGGTCCCGGGCGTCCTCCACGCCGCCGTGGCTGGCCGCGTCGATCTCGATCACGTCGATCGAGCCCGGGCCGTTGGGCGCCAGCTCCACGCAGGACGAGCACACCCCGCACGGCGTCGGCGTCGGTCCCTGCTCGCAGTTGAGCGACCGGGCCAGGATCCGGGCGCTGGAGGTCTTGCCACAGCCGCGGGGGCCCGAGAACAGGTACGCGTGATTGATCCGGCCGGCCGTCAGCGCCTGGATCAGCGGAGCGGTCACATGCTCCTGGCCGATCACCTCGGAGAAGTCGGCGGAGCGGTACTTGCGATAGAGCGCCAATGCCACCGGGCAACCCTACCGTCAGCTGTCACCGGCCGACGGGGGCGACGGCTGGATCGCCGGCTCGTCCGCGATCGCGCCACAGGCCACCCCGCGCGCCAGGTAATCGGCCAGCGCCCGCGCGGTGGCCGGCTCGTCCGCGATGCCGGTCCGCAGCCTGGCCTGATAGGCCGCCAGCCGGGCCCGGGCCGCGGCCAGGCCGTCGGTGAAGAACCGGAAGGTGGCCGCGTACCGGCTGGCCAGCTGTGCCGGATGCAGGTCCCAGCCCTGGTAGAAACCGCGTTCCAACGAGCGCCGGACGAGGTCGGCGTGCAGCTGCCAGGCCTGCCGGACGGCGGCGGTGTCCCCCACCGGCAGGACGTTGGTCGAGCCGTCCGACACCGGGATGCCGGTCTCGGCCGCCGCGACCTGCAGCACCGCCTTGGCGTGATCGGCCGCCGGGTGCGCCATCGACTGGAACGCCGCGGCGATGCCCAGCGAGGCGCTGTAGTCATAGGTGCCGTAGTGCAGCCCCGCGCACCGCCCGGCCGCGGCCGTGATCATGGGTGCCACCAGCACGGCGCCGTCTGGGCCGAGGATCGCCTGCGGCGTCTCGATCTGGATCTCGAACCGCAGCTGCCCGCCGGCCAGGCCGAACCGGGACTCCAGCACCTCGCAGCACTCGACCATCGCCTGCACCTGGGCCACCGAGCTGACCTTGGGCAGGGTGATCCGGAAGCCGGCCGGCAAGGGCGCCTGCTCCAACAGCGTCTGGAGGAACAGCGTCAGGGTGCTCAGGCCGCGGCGGCGGACCGCCGGCTCCAGCGACTTCATCCGCAGCCCGGTGAACGGCGGCGCGGCGCCTGTGCCGACCAGCTCCGCCAGCGCGGTGGCTGCCGCGCGGGCGGCGGCGTCCTCGGTCTCGTCCGGACGGACCCCGTAGCCGTCCTCGAAGTCGATCCGCAGGTCCTCGACCGGCTCCCGGACGAGCTTGGCCCGGACCTTGACCTGCTCGGATTCGTCGAACCCGGGCAGTGGGCCGTGCTCGTCCAGGGCCCGCAGCGCGGCCCGGCCCCACTGCTGGGGCGTGTCGGCCGAGAACCGGTCGGCGGGGACGTAGGCGGTGTGCACGGGTTGCCGGTCCGAGGACGGCCCCGGATAGCGGCTGGCCCGCTCGGCGTCGTCGCCGGCCAGCAGCGCCTCGACCCGGCCGGCCAGCTCGGCGGCCAACTCCGGCCCTGGGAAGCCAGGCGGCTGCATCGGCCCGGCTCAGTCGAACAGCTCGTGGTCGGAGATGCCGGCCGCGACCTCGTCCGGCAGCAGCGCCAGCCAGCGGCGGCCGAGCTCGGCGCGCGCCTCGGCGGTCAGCTCGCCGAAGACCCGGAACCGGGCGATGCCGCCGTCGGGGTAGACGTCCAGGCGGACCCGGCGCACCGGCGTCGACGAGGCGATCTTGAACACGTGCTCGGTATCGGGGGTCAGGCGGGTGCGTGGCAGCAGTCGCTCGCCGGTCTCGGCATCGCTGAGCATCGCCGCGCCGGGAGCGTTGCCGACGAAGCGGGAGGTGTCGATCACGACCGAGTGCAGCGTGCCGGCGCCGGCCAGCTCGACCTCGATCCAGTCGTTGCCGCCGTCGCGACGCCGGGCGTTCTCCCAGCCGTCGGACATCACGCTCGAACGTCCCGGGGCCAGGGTGTTCGCCGGCGCGGAGTAGAACCAGTTGCTGCAGCTGAGGATCCGGCCGCCGTTCAGGGCGGCGGCCAGGTCCACCCGGCCGCCCAGGAACCGTGGATCGCCGATCGGCTCGCCGTACACCCGGAACCGGGCCACCCCGCCGTCGGGGTAGATCCGCAGCCGGACGTGGCTGCTGAGGTGGTCGGCGACGAAGATCGGAAAGCTGTTCTCGGTGTCGCCGGCCAGTTCCGACTTGGCCAGCAGCGGCGTCCAGCTGGCCGCGCACAGCTGCTCGGCGGACGGGTAGTCGAGCAGGGTGGCGCCCTCGACCGAGGCGTACGGCGGGAAGTTGCCGGTGAAGTGGCTGGTGTCGATCAGCACTCCCCGGACGATGCCAGGCGACGCCAGCCGCAGGATCACCTCGTCGCTGACGGACCGGTTGTTCCCAGGCCGGTCGATGGCAGCCGAGCCGGTTTCGGGCGGGCGGCGGCGGCGGGTCTCCCAGCCGTCGTAGACCTTGCCCCGGGCATCGAAGGCCACCGGGTCGTGCTGGGCCGGGCCCGCGCTGATCAGGTTGTGCGCGCTGGCGAAGAAGTCGTCGTTGCACCAGACCACCGAGCCGCCGAGCGCCCGGCTCGCCAGATCGGCGAGGGTGCGGAACTCGGGATGGGTACGGAGCTCGGGGTGGGCCGTCACCGGGCCGCTGCCCGGCGCAGCAGCCGGCCGCGCGGGGTGCGTCCATCCACCCGTGCGCCGGCCAGCCAGGTTTCTCGTACCACGCCGCGCAGCCTAGCCCCGGCGTAGGGCGTGACGGGATGCCGATGCCGCAATTGGGACGGATCCACCACGAACTCCTGCTCCGGGGCGAAGACCGCGAAGTCGGCGTCGTAGCCCGCGGCGATGACGCCCTTGCCGGCCAGGCCCGCCAGCCGCGCCGGGGCTGCGGCCATCCAGCCGGCCAGCTCGGACAGGGTGTGGCCCCGGCTGCGGGCTTGGGTCCAGGTCACCGGCAGGGACAGCTGGACCGACGCGATGCCGCCCCAGGCCGCGGCGAAGTCCCCGGTGTCCAGCCGCTTGAGCTCGCCGGAGCACGGCGAGTGGTCGGACACCACGCAGTCGATCAGGCCGTCCGAGAGCGCCTGCCACAACCGCTCTCGATTGGCCTGGTCCCGGATCGGCGGGCAGCACTTGTACTGCGTCGCCCCGTCCGGCACCCGATCGGCGTCCAGGCTGAGGTAGTGCGGACAGGTCTCGACGGTGACCGGCAACCCGTCGCTGCGGGCGGCGGCGATCAGGGGCAGCGCGGCGGCGCTGGACAGGTGCACCAGGTGCGCCCGGCACCCGGTCCCGGCCACCGCGTCCAGGAACCAGCCGATGGCCGCGGTCTCGGCCTGATCGGGCCGGGACTCCAGGAACGCCCGGTACCCGCGTCCGGCCGGTTCGGGCGCCGCGGCGATCACCGCCGGGTCCTCCGCGTGGGCGATCAGCAGGCCGTCGAAGGCAGCGATCCGGCGCATCGCCGACCTCACCCCGGCCCGGTCCAGCGGCGGGAACTCCGGCACCCCGGAGTCGAGCAGGAAGCACTTGAAGCCGGTGACCCCGGCACGGTGCAGGTCCGCCAGGTCGCTGTTGGCCGGAACGCTGTTGGCTGGAACCGCGCCGCCCCAGAACGCCACGTCGACGTGCACCCGGCCCTCGGCGGCCTGCTGCTTCACCTGCAGCGCCGCGAGGTCGACCGTCGGCGGGATGCTGTTGAGCGGCATGTCGACCACCGTGGTGATCCCGCCGGCCGCCGCGGCCGCGGTGGCCGAGTCGAACCCCTCCCACTCGGTCCGGCCGGGCTCGTTGATGTGGACGTGCGAGTCCACCAGGCCGGGCAGCAGCACGCAGTCCTCGGCGATGAGGATGTCGTCCACCACGTCCGGGCCGGCCGGGGCGTCGATGCTGTCCACCGAGACGATCCGGCCGCCGCTGACCCGGACGGCGCCGGGCCGCTCGCCCTCGGGCGTGACGATGCGCCGGGCCCGCAGCACCAGATCGGTCATCGCCCCATCCAACACCGCAGCCATCCGGTCGGCATCGCGCTAGGTTGGGGCGAGGGCATGGCGCGAGGGGGTGGTGAGCGTGGACCCAGCACATATCGGCCCGATCGCGGTGGCCGAGTTCGATGCCGCGCCGGCCGCCGACGCCGCCGCCGAGCTGATGCCCTGCTGCGCCAGCAGGCGGTGGATCTCGGGCCTGGTGAGCGGCCGCCCGTACGCCCGGCTGGACCGGCTGACCGCTGCCTCGGACGCCCTGCTGGCCCGGCTGGACTGGGCGGAGCTGGAGTCCGCGCTGGCCGGCCACCCGCGGATCGGCGAGCGCGCGAGCAGCAACGGCCGGTCCGACGGCTGGTCCCGGCAGGAGCAGGCCGGCGCCGCTGCCGCCGCCGACCAGGTGCGCCAGGAGCTGGCCGCCGCCAACGCCGCCTATGAGCGCCGCTTCGGTCATGTGTTCCTGATCTGCGCCACCGGGCTGTCGGCCGAGGCGATGCTGAGCGCGCTGCGGTCCCGGCTGGCCAACGACCCGATCGCCGAGCGCGAGGTGGTCCGTTCGGAGCTGGCCAAGATCGTCCGGCTGCGGTTGGCCAAAGCCTTCCGGTGAGCTGACCGGTGCGGATCACGCCACGCTGTGCCAGGCTCACCACCCATGAGCGAGCATCGAGCGAGGCGCGCGGGCCAATGGCAGGGATGAGCGCTCGCGCGAGGACCCGGGAACGACTTCTGACCGAGGATCGCCCGTGAGCCTGTCCACCCACGTCCTGGACGCCGTCCACGGCCGGCCCGCGCACGGCGTGCCGGTCCGGCTGGAGCACCGCGGCCCGGGCGGCTGGATCGCGCTGGCCGAGCGGGTCACCGGCGCCGACGGCCGGATCGCCGACCTGTCCACCGGGCTCGCGGCCGGCAGCTACCGGCTGGTCTTCGACACCGAGAGCTATCTCGGCCCGCAGGCGTTCTATCCCGAGGTGGTCATCTCCTTCCGCGTCGAGGGCGCCGGCCAGCACTACCACGTCCCGCTGCTGCTCAGCCCGTTCGCCTACTCGACCTACCGGGGCAGCTGATGGCCGTCCTCGGGAGCAGCTGATGGCCGTCCTCGGCGAGAACCGGTACGGCAAGGCCGAGGTCCGGGTGGTGCACGTCGACCGCAGCCGGCAACCGCACACGATCCGCGACTGGAACGTCTCGATCAGCCTGGCCGGCGACATGCGCGAGGTGCACCTGTCGGGCGCCAATGACCGGGTGCTGCCGACCGACACCCAGAAGAACACCGTCTACGCGTTCGCCCAGCGGCTGGGCAACGTGGAGCCCGAGGTGTTCGCCCTGGCGCTGGCCCGGCACTTCGTCGACGATCGGGCGGGCATCAGCCGCGCCCGGGTGCAGCTGGACAGCTACGGCTGGAACCCGATCGGGCCGCACTCGCTGGCCCGGGCCGGCGGCGAGATCCGCACCGTCACCGTGATCCAGGACGAGCAGTCGGGCAGCTGGGTGCTCGGCGGGTTGCGCGAGCTGACCCTGCTCAACACCACCGACTCCGAGTTCTGGGGCTTCGCCCGCGACGAGTACACCACGCTGGCCGAGACCACCGACCGGATGCTGGCCACCAGCGTCGAGGCGCGGTGGCGGTTCCGCAGCGCGGACTGCGACTGGGCCGCGGCGCACGACAAGGCCCGGCAGGCGCTGCTGGACGCGTTCACCGGCACCTACAGCTACTCGCTGCAGCAGAGCCTGTACGCGATGGGCTGCCGGGTGCTGGCCGAGGCGCCGCAGGTGTGCGAGGTCCGGCTGGCGTTGCCGAACAAGCACCACTTCCTGGTCGACCTGAGCCCGTTCGGGTTGCCGAACGACAACGAGGTGTACCTGGCCGCGGACCGGCCGTACGGCCTGATCGAGGGCCAAGTGCTGGCCGAGGACGCCCCCGAGCCCGGCCCGGCCTGGTCCTGACCGCCGAGCGCGGACCAGCTCAAGGGGTGCGCGTTTCGCCCTGGTCACGACTATCGTCGCGAGCAACACAAGGGGGTGAGCGGTGGACTTCCTGCGACCGGGATCGTGGGCCGAGGCGGTGGCGGCCAAGGCCGAGCAGCCCGCCGCCGCCCCGCTGGCCGGCGGCACCGACCTGATGGTCGAGATCAACTTCGACCGCCGCCGTCCCGAAGCGCTGCTCGACCTCAACCCGATCAGCGAGCTGGCGGACTGGGCGGTCGAGGACGGCCAGCTGGTCCTGGGCGCCACGCTGCCCTACGCCCGGGTGATCACCGAGCTCGGCGATCGGCTGCCCGGCCTGGCGATGGCCTCGCGCACCATCGGCTCGCCGCAGATCCGCAACCGTGGCTCGATCGGCGGCAACCTCGGCTCCGCCTCGCCGGCCGGCGACAGCCACCCGGTGCTGCTGGCCCTGGACGCGACCGTCGAGGTGGAATCGACCCGGGGCAGCCGGCTGATCGGAGTCGACGACTTCTACCTCGGGCCCAAGCGCTCGGCGCTGGCTCCGGACGAGCTGATCCGCGCCGTCCGGATCCCGGCGGGTTCCGGACCGTGCCAGTTCGCCAAGGTGGGCACCCGCAACGCGATGGTGATCGCGGTCTGCTCCTTCGCCGTCGCCCTGCATCCGGCGACCGGCTCGGTACGGACCGGCATCGGCTCGGCCGCCCCTACCCCGGTGCGGGCGCGCGACGCCGAGGCGTTCCTGGCCGGCGAGCTGGCCGCGACCGGTCACTGGGAGTCCCGCGCCGAGCTGCCGGCGGGCATGGCCGCCCGGTTCGGCGAGCTGGCTGCCGGGGCCGCCGTCCCGATCGACGACGTCCGGGGCACCGCGAGCTACCGGCGGCAGGCGCTGGCCGTGCTGGCCCGGCGGACCCTGACCTGGGCCTGGCAGGAGTACCGCGAATGCGCCTGAACACCACGGTGAACGGTGAGGCCCGCCAGGTCGATGACGTCTGGGAGGGCGAGAGCCTGCTGTACGTGCTGCGGGAGCGGATGGGCCTGCCCGGCAGCAAGAACGCCTGCGAGCAGGGCGAGTGCGGCTCGTGCACGGTGTACCTGGACGGCGTCACGGTCTGCGCCTGCCTGGTCGCGGCCGGCCAGGCCGAGGGGCGCGACGTCCGGACCGTGGAGGGGCTGACCGCGGGCGCTGACCTCGACCCGATCCAGCAGGCCTTCATCGACGCCGGCGCGGTGCAGTGCGGTTTCTGCACGCCCGGCCTGATCGTGGCCACCCATGACCTGCTGGCCCGCCGGCCGCATCCTGAGGTGGTCGAGATCCGCGAGGCGCTGGCCGGCAACCTGTGCCGGTGCACCGGCTACCAGCAGATCATCGAGGCGGTGCAGGCCGCCGCGGCGAGCCGGGACGCCGGGGCAGGCTCGCCATGATCGTCCTGGAGGGCGGCCACGTCGCCACCGTCGATGCCGCCGGCGCCGAACACACCGACGGGCACGTGGTGATCGACGGCGCCTCGATCGTCGCGGTCGGCCCGGGACCCGCCCCGGACGAGCTGCGGGCCGGCGCGCAGCTGCTCGACACCACCGGCTGCCTGGTGACCCCGGGCCTGGTGAACACCCACCATCACCTGTACCAGTGGCTGACCCGGGGCATCGGTGCGGACAGCACCCTGTTCCAGTGGCTCACCGAGCTGTACCCGATCTGGGCCCGGATCGACGCCGACACCGTGCACGCGGCGGCCTCGGCCAACCTCGGCTGGCTGGCGCTGTCGGGCTGCAGCACCAGCACCGACCACCACTACGTCTTTCCCAAGGCCGGCGGTGACCTGCTCGAGGCCACCATCGGCGCCGCACTGGAGATCGGGGTGCGGTTCCACCCGTGCCGGGGCTCGATGGACCTCGGCCAGTCCGCCGGCGGACTGCCGCCCGATGAGGTGGTCGAGGACCGGGAGGCGATCCTGATCGCCACCGAGGCGGCGATCGACCGGTGGCACGACGAGTCCCCGGCGGCTATGACCCGGATCGCGGTGGCGCCCTGCTCGCCGTTCTCGGTCACCGCGGAGCTGATGCGCGAGGCCGCCGAGCTGGCCCGCGGCAAGGGCGTCCGGTTGCACACCCACCTCGCCGAGACCGCCGACGAGGACGAGTTCTGCCAGCGCACCTATGGCCGAACCCCGGCCGAGTACCTGGCCGACCTGGACTGGCTGGGCCCGGACGTGTGGCTGGCGCATTGCGTGCACCTGCCCGACTCCGCCATCGCCAGCTTCGCCGCCACCGGCACCGCGGTGGCGCACTGCCCGACGTCCAACGGCCGGCTGGGCGCGGGCAGCGCGCGGGTGCGGGACCTGATCGACGCCGGGGTGCCGGTCGGGCTGGGGGTGGACGGCTCGGCGTCCAACGAGGCCGGCCGGCTGGTGGACGAGCTGCGCTCGGCGATGGTGACCGCCCGGCTGCGGGGCGGGCCGCAGGCGCTGACCGCCCGGGAGACGCTGCGGCTGGCCACCATCGGCGGCGCCCAGTGTCTGGGACGGGAGTCCGAGCTCGGGTCGCTGGAACCCGGCAAGCTGGCCGACGTCGCGGTCTGGCGGCTGGACGGCCTTGGCCTCGCCGGCAGCGTTGACCCTGTGTTCTGCTGGGCATTCTCCTCCTCGGCGCCGCTGGAGCTGCTGCTGGTCAACGGTCGCGGCGTGGTCGCCGAGGGCACCCTGCTGACCGCCGACAGCGGGCGGCTGGCGCGCGAGGCAGCAGCCGCGAGCGCGCGGGTGGCGAGCCGATGAGCACCTCCTCCGCCACCCGGAGCACCGTCCTCGCGGGCGGCATCGGCACCAGCCCGGTACGGCCGGACGCGAACCTGAAGGTGCGCGGCGAGTTCGCCTACTCCTCGGACATGTGGCTGGACGACATGCTCTGGGGCGCCACCCTGCGCAGCCCGCACCCGCGAGCACGGATCGTCTCGATCGACCTCACCGACGCGTTGAAGACCGTCGGGGTGTACGCGGTGCTGACCGCCGAGGACGTGCCGGGGCAGAACCGGTACGGCCTGGAGATCGCCGACCAGCCGGTGCTCGCCGACGGTCAGGTGCGCTACCAGGGCGAGCCGGTGGCGATCGTGGCGGCCGACCATCCGGAGATCGCGCGGCAGGCCTGCAAGAAGATCGTGGTCACATACGAGGTGCTGGCGCCGATCGTCGATGCCGTGGCGGCGAGCCGGCCGGATTCGCCGCTGGTGCATGACGATGCCATCCCCGGGCACGGCATCGAGGGCAACGTGCTGCGCTCGGTGCATATCGAACGCGGCTCGGCCGACGTGACCGCGGAGGTGGTGGTCACCGGCGAGTACGAGGTCGGCATGCAGGATCAGGCCTTCCTCGGGCCGGAGTCCGGGCTCGCCGTCCCGGCCGAGGACGGCGGGGTGGACCTCTACATCGCCACCCAGTGGTTGCACGCCGACCAGAGCCAGGTGGCGGCCGCGCTCGGCTTGCCCCCCGCGAAGGTGCGGTTCACCCTGGCCGGCGTGGGTGGGGCGTTCGGCGGCCGCGAGGACGTCTCGATGCAGATCCATGCCTGCCTGCTGGCGCTGCGCACCGGCCGGCCGATCAAGATGGTCTACAGCCGCGAGGAATCCTTCTACGGGCACGTGCACCGGCATCCGGCGCGGATGCGCTACGAGCATGGCGCCGACTCCTCCGGACGGCTGGTGTACGCACGGGCGTCGATCGTGCTGGACGGTGGCGCCTATGCCTCGTCCTCGACCGCGGTGGCCGGCAACGCGGCGACCCTGGGCTTCGGCCCGTACGACATCCCGAACGTGACCATGGACTGCCTGGTCACCTACACCAACAACCCGCCATGCGGGGCGATGCGAGGTTTCGGCGCCGTTCAGGCCTGCTTCGGCTACGAGTCGCAGATGGACAGGCTGGCCGAGGCATGCGGGCTGTCGCCGGTCGAGCTGCGGCTGCGCAACGCGATGAGCGAGGGGTCGGTGATGCCCACCGGCCAGTTGGTGGACTCCGCGGCGCCGGTCGCCGAGCTGCTGCGCCGGGTCCGCGACGCCGCGCTGCCGCCCGAGCCAGAAGGCCCGCGCGATGTGCGTGAGCTGCCCGGCGGGGTGTCCAACACCACCCACGGCGAGGGCGTGGTGCGGGGCGTCGGGTATGCCGTCGGCATCAAGAACGTCGGTTTCTCCGAGGGATTCGACGACTACTCCACCGCACGGGTCCGGCTGGAGCTGCTCGGCGACACCCCGGTCGCGTCGGTGCACACCGCCGCCGCCGAGGTCGGCCAGGGCCTGGTCACCCTGCTGCAGCAGATCGTGCGCACCGAGCTCGGGGTTTCCCAGGTCACGGTGCTGCCGGCCGACACCAGCATCGGCTCGGCCGGCTCCACCTCGGCGTCGCGGCAGTCCTACGTCACCGGTGGCGCCGTGCAGGCCGCCTGCCAGGCGGTGCGGGACCGGCTTGCCGAGCGCGGCGGCCGGCTGAGCGACGAGCCGATCGAGGAGACCGTGCAGTGGCGGCACCGGCCGACGTCCCCGATCGATCCGGTGACCGGTCAGGGCAACGCCCACGTGCAGTTCGCCTTCGCCGCGCACCGGGCGGTGGTCGACGTCGACACCGAGCTCGGCCTGGTCAAGGTGGTGCAGCTGAGCGCCGCGCAGGACGTCGGCAAGGCGATGAACCCGCAGGCCGTGCTCGGCCAGATCCACGGCGGCACCGCGCAGGGCCTGGGCCTGGCGCTGATGG
Organism: Jatrophihabitans sp.; assembly: GCF_036388195.1. Classification (GTDB taxonomy): domain Bacteria; phylum Actinomycetota; class Actinomycetes; order Mycobacteriales; family Jatrophihabitantaceae; genus Jatrophihabitans_A. The sequence goes on from NZ_DASVSG010000056.1 coordinate 52,616, forward strand.
AGGAGATCCAGGTGCACGAGGGCAAGCTGCGCAACCCGTCGTTCACCGACTACCTGCTGCCGACGATCCTCGACATGCCGCCGATGCTGGTCGACGTGCTGGAGCTGGCCGATCCCCATGCGCCGTACGGCTTGCGCGGCGTCGGCGAGCCACCGACGATCTCCTCGACGCCGGCGATCGTGGCCGCCATCCGGGCCGCGACCGGGCTGGCGTTGAACCGGGTGCCGGTACGTCCGGAACACCTGACCGGCACGGGTGGCAGAGGAGCGGGATGACGGCTGAGGAGGAGGCGGTACGGGACGCGTTGGACTACCTGCAACGCGAGAGCCACCAGCTCAGCAACGCCGGACGGGCCCTCCTCGCCCGGATAGAACAGACGGTCCTCCTCGCCGTTGCCGCGCTGAGCGTGGCGACGGTCGTGGCGGTGACTGACCAGCACTGGGCGCTGGCGTTGGTCCTGCCGTGGCTCGGTGTGCTGCTGTGGGCCATGGTCCTGGTCGCCGCGCACCAGATCTGCGTGCTCGCGGCGGCCCGCAGCATGATCGAGGACCAGATCGAGCAGCTCCTGCCCAGGATCCGGCCGGCCATCCGGATGGTGGGCTGGCAACGCGGCGGCGCCAGGTTGGCCCTGCGCAGCGCGAGCCACCTCTTCGCCCTGGCCCTGGTCGCGAGCATGGGGCTCGCTGCCTTCGTCCTGTGCTTCGTCCTCGCGTGGTTGAAGGCTCCGTCCTGGCGCTCGGGGATCGTGATCGAGGCGATCGCCTTCCTCGACGTCCTGGCGCTGGCCGGCTTCGCGACCTGGAAGGTCTCCCATTCCTACGAGTCGGCCCGGGAGTCGATGCAGCGGCTGCCTGACCTGGTGCCCCACCTGCCGGTTGCCCGACGACGCAGTCGTGATGCAGGTCAGGAGTAGTGGTAGCGCGCCTGCAACACGACGACGTCCTCACCGTCGACCAGGTACACCAGGCGGTGCTCGTCGCTGATCCGGCGCGACCAACTGCCGGCCAGCGCATGACGCAACTGTTCCGGCTTTCCGATACCCGTGAAGGGGTCGCGTAGCACGTCATCGAGGAGCCGATTGATCCGCTTGAGGATGTTGCGATCAGCTGTTTGCCAGTAGGTGTAGTCCTCCCAGCCGTGGGAGGTGAAGACCAGCCTCACGGCAGCAGCGCACGCTCCTGCCGGTCGCCGTTGACCGCCTGCTGGAGGCTCTCGAGCAGGCGGCGGGCGTTGGCCGGTGAGCGAAGCAGATGCGCGGTCTCCTCCAGCGCGTCGTAGTCGGCCTTCGACATCAGCACCGCGTCACCGCGCCGGGAGGTGATTTCGACAGGCATGCGATCGTCGTTCACCTGCTCGATCAGCGGAAACAGGTTCTTGCGCGCGTCGCTCGCGGTAATCGCCATGCCGACCTCCTCTGTGGTACGAGAAATGGTACCACTCAACGGACAGAAGTGGCTCCCGACTAGACGGGGGTGACGTAGGCGCCGGAGATCCCGCCGTCCACCAGGAACTGCGACGCGGTGATGAAGCTGGACTCCTCCGAGGCCAGGAACAGCACCGCGTTGGCGATCTCCTGCGGTTCGGCGAACCGGCCCATCGGAATCTGCACCAGCTGCCGTTCCGCGCTGCCGGGATCGGAGTCGAACAGCTCCTGCGCCACCGGGTTGCTCACCGGCCCCGGACAGAGGGCGTTCACCCGGATGCCGTCGCGGGCGAACTGCACGCCGAGCTCGCGCGACAGCGACAGCACACCGCCCTTGGACGCGGTGTAGGAGATCTGCGAGGTGGCCGATCCCATCACCGCGACGAAGGAGGCGGTGTTGATGATCGAGCCGTGCTTGTGTTCGAGCATGTAGCGCAATGCCGCCTGGCAGCACAGGTAGACCGACGTCAGGTTCGCCTCGTGCACGTGCCGCCAGGTATCGAGGTCGGTGCTCAGGATGGACCCGTCCTCCAGCGGCGAGATCTCGGCATTGTTGAAGGCGATGTCGATGCTGCCGTGGGTTTCGAAGGCCGTCCTGAACAGCGCCTCGACCGAGTCGGGGTCGGTCACGTCCACCGCGACGAAGGTGGCGCCGAGCTCCTCGGCGAGCGCGGCGCCGGCCTCGGCGTTGACGTCACCGAGAACCACCTTGGCGCCCTCGTCCAGGAACTTCTTGGCCGTCGCGAGCCCGACGCCGCTCAAGGCACCGGTGATGACCGCGACCCTGCCCTGTAACCGTGTTCCCATGTCCACCCTTCGGTTCTGCCCGTTCGGTGGATCATTCCAGCAACGGCCGCAGCAGCGCCGCCGTCGTGTCGCAGTGCTGCTCCATCGCGGTCCGGGCGGCCAGCGGATCACCGGCCAGGACGGCAGCGACCACGGCCTGATGCTCCCGGTGCGAGTGCTCGATGGCGCCCGGCAGCCCCGGCGCCCGGCTGAGCAGGGAGTCCAGGCTCGACTGCACCCGGGTGACGGCCTCGATCAGCATCGGCGACCCGCTCAGGGTGGCCAGGGCAAGGTGCAGCCGCGAGTCGGCGATCCGGGACGCCGGGCCCGGGTCGGCCACGCGCACCGCCGCCTCCGACCCGGCCAGCCAGTCCCGCTGGTCGGCCGTCAGCTCCCTGGTCGCGGCCAGGTAGGCAGCACCCGGCTCCACCACCCGGCGGTAGTCCAGCGCATCGACCAGCTGCGGGCGCCGGCGACGCAGCTCGGCCTGGTCCATCGGCTGCGCGGCGCTGCCGGCGTAGATCACGGTGGTGCCTCCGCCGCGACCGCGACGGGTCTGCACCATGCCGGCCTCGCGCAGCGCCGCGATCGCCTCCCGCAGGTTCACCCGGCTGACACCGAGCTTGGCCGCAAGCTCGCGCTCCGGTGGCAACTGCTCGCCGCAGCCGAACACACCCAGCCGGACGGCCGCATCCAGCCGTTGCACCGTCGAGGCGAAG
>NZ_DASVSG010000057.1:0-6690 GCF_036388195.1 Jatrophihabitans sp.
CCGGCCTTCTGGTGGCGCCAGTACTGGCCACCCACCCGGGCCGCGGAGTCGAGAAGGACGGTCAGCGCGCCCTGCTCGGCGGCATGCACGGCGGCGGCGAGGCCGGCCGGACCTGCGCCGATGACCGCGACCGAGGGGCGCTCGGGGGAGTCAGCAGGCGAGGTCATCATGGCCCGTCCCGGTCTGGGTGGTGACGGTCATGCCGGCCCGGGCCGGAATTAGGCAGGCGCGTTGATTCGGGGCGCCGTCCACGGTGACCAGGCAGTCGTAGCAGACGCCGATGCCGCAGAACAGGCCACGCCGGGTTCCGCCCCGCCTGGTCACCCGCCAGCCGTAGATGCCTGCGTCGATCAGCGCGGCGCCCACGGTCTGGCCGTCGGCGAAGTCGATCTCACTGTCATCGAAACCGAAGCTGGTCATGTCAACTGTCCGATCAGACGTTCGGGAGCGAAGGGCTTGGGATCCACGCTGGTCGGTTGGCCGGTGATCAGGTGGGCGATCAGCTCTCCGGTGGCCGGCGCGAGGCCGATGCCGGCGCCCTCGTGCCCACAGGCGTGCAGCAGCCCGGGAAGCCGCGGGTCCGCGCCGATGACGGGGAGATGGTCCGGGCAGTAGGGCCGGAACCCCGCGTACACCCGCATCAGGTTGATCCTGGCCAGCACCGGGAACAGCGCGATCGCCTGCGCGGCGAGCTGCCGCACCACCGGAATCGAGATGGTCCGGTCGAAGCCCACCCGTTCCCGGCTGGCGCCGATCAGCACCGTCCCGGACCTGGTTCCCTCGACGACCGGCGACAGCTCCAGGCCTTCGCTGTCGGAGGCGACATTGGCGACGTAGTCGGCCGAGTACACCTTGTGCCGGACGATCCGCGGCAGCGGCTCGGTGACCAGGATGAAGCCGCGCCGCGGCAGGATCGGCACTTCGGCTCCGAGCGCGGCCGACACCTGGCCGCCCCAGGTGCCCGACGCGTTGACCACGTAATCGGCCGGCGCCGTGCCCGCGCTGGTGCGCACCCCGGTGAGGCGGCCATCGGCCAGCACGGCGCCAGTCACCTCGACACCGGTTCGCACCAGCGCGCCATGCCGGCGAGCGGCGGCGAGCAGGGTCGCGGCGGCGAGCATGGGCTGGACCTGCAGGTCGCCCGGATAGAAGGCGCCGCCCGCCAGCGCCCGGGACAGGTGCGGCTCGGCCTCGTGCAGCTGGGACTGATCCAACGGCTCGCTGTCCACCCCGAGAGCGCGTTGGACGGCAGCGAACCGGCGCAGCGCCGTGAGCCCCTCGGGACTGCTGGCCACCACCACGCCGCCCTTGCGCTCGAGCTCGAAGCCAGCGCCGCCCAGCTCGTCGCCGAGTTCGTTCCACAGCAGGGAGGACCGCAACGCCAGCTGCAGCTCGGGACCGGCCTCCTTGTCCGAGAGCAACAGGTTGCCCTCACCGGCGCCGGTCGTGCCGGCGGCGACGGCGCCACGCTCCAGGACGGTGACCTCCAGGCCGGCCCGAGCGCCGTAGAAGGCGCAGGCAGCGCCCACGATGCCCGCTCCGACGATGACCACCCGTGCCATCTCAGTACTATGTCACACAGCACTGACCTATCGCATAGTGTGTGGTTCGTCAGGCCCGCAATGGTCCTCATTCCCGGCAGTTGAGATATTCCTGGGAGCTCGGTCGATCCGGCAGAAGCCACGCGATAGGAGACAGCGATGAACCAGGCCCAGCTACTAGATCTGGCGATGAGATACGGCCGCCAGTACGGCCCGCGGGCTCTCGAAGCGTGGCGCACGCTGACTTCCCTGGTCGACAAGAATCCGCAGCTCGGAAAGCTCTCCGACAAGCTGGGCAGCCGTCTCACCGCCCGCCGCCCTGGTTCGAAGCTGCACAGGCAGATCGAGTTGGCCAAGGAGTTCGCCACCATCGCTCTGACCGATCAAACGGTCCCCGAGCGACAAGAGCTTGCCCGAAGCTGGACCCGCACGGCTAAGGCGCTTGACATGCAGTTGCGAGCAGCGGATGGGGGACCTTCAAAACTCGCCAAGGGGCGCCGCGCGGATGTGGCGGAGCGCGTCGATCTCCTGCTCACGGAGATCATCGAGACGACGATGAAGTGGGCCGAGAGTTAGGCCTCGGATACCGGATTCCTGCAGCCCCTGACGGTGGGATCACCCGAAGAAACGTCCACATGGAGGAGCGGGGCGCGGCAACAGAGTGCGCGGCCGACAATCTCGATGACCACGTCTAGCCGCGAGCCAGTGTTCACCCGGGAGAACGGTCTGGCCCGGATGGGCCAGTCAAGTGCTCGGCGACGGCCAACCTGCCTCGCCCGGCCCAGACCATGGCGGCCACCGCGGCTCCGAACAGCACGGGAACCAGGTACAGGTTGTTGCCGGCGAACCGGTGGTTGACGGCCAGGCCGCCGAGGAAGTTGCCGGTGGTCATGCCGAACGCCACCGCCGTGGTGAGCCAGTAGGTGCCTTCGGTGAAGGCGGTCGCCGGCACCGTCCGCTGCACGATCTCGTTGGCCGTGATGGTCGTCGGCGAGATGATCACGCCGGCGACCACGAGCACCAGGGTGAGGCTGACTATGTCGTTGGCGAACATCAGCGGCACGTGCACCAGCGCTGCCGCCGTCATCACGATGGTCAGCTGCCGGACGAGCGGGATGCGGATGGGCAGCGCGCCGTAGAGCAGGCCGGCGGTCAGGCTGCCGATGCCCCAGAGCCCCAGCAGCACCCCGGTGAGGTTGCGATGGCCGAGCTGGGCCGCGCGGGCGATGGTGATGATCTCCACCGAGCCGATCATCGAGCCGAGGCCGAACACGACGGCGAAGGTCAGGCGCATCGCGGTCAGGCGCATCACACCCTCGCCGCGCGGGGTCGGGGTGTGATGCGGCTCGGGCTGGCTGCTCCGCTGCGCGGCCAGCGCCAGGGTGCCGATCACGGCCAGGCCGAGCACGGTGAGCAGGCCGGGCACCGGGCCGATGCCGGTGGCCACGAACGCGACCAGGACCGGCCCGGCGATGAAGACCACCTGGGTGGTGACGCCCTCGACGGCGTAGGCGGTGCGCAGCAGCTCGGTGCCGGCCAGCGCCTTCGTCCACCGGGCCCGGACCAGGGGCGAGGTCACCGGCATCACCGCCCCTGCGAGCAGCGCCAGCGGGATGAAGGTCCAGCCGGGGGCGTCCATCCGCACCGCGAGGACCAGCGCGCCGACGAACACGGTGAAGGCCGAGACCACCACCACCAGCACGATGGCCTGGCCGTAGCGGTCGGCAAGGCGGCCGATGAACGGCCCGCACAGCCCGACGGCAAGGGTGACCGAGGCAGCGACGGCGCCGGCCAGGGCGTAGTTGCCGTTCTCGGCGGTGATCGCCAGCACCAGCGCCAGGCTCAGCATCGCGGTGGGCAGCCGGGACACGAAGCCGGCGAGGACGAAGCCCCATGCGCCCTTGACCGCGAAGGTCCGGCGGTAGGCGCCAGCCGTGGTCGGCGGATCAGCCGCTGCCGGCAGGTCAGCCGCGCCAGAGCGATCAGCAGGTCGCTCAGCCGCGCCAGCCAGATCGGCAGGTCGCTCAGCCGCGCCCGGCAGCGGTGGGCTGGCGGGCTGGGTGTCGGCGGAGTCGGGCATCAGCCCCGGTCACCGACCAGCTGCTCCAGCTCCTTGCGCAGGATGCCGCGCTGGACCTTGCCCAGCGGGTTCTTCGGCAGCTCGGTGCGGACCTCCACCCGGTCCGGCCAGTTGTAGAAGGTCATCCCCAGCCCGTCCAGGTACTCGGAGAGCTCTTCCACGGTCGGCGGCGGCCCGGCCGGGACCAGCACCGCGCACAGGCCGTCCAGGGTGGGGATCTCGACGTCCGGGTAGCCGATCAGCACGACCTCGCGGATCCGCGGGTGCCGCAGCAGGATCGCCTCCACCTCCAGGGTGGGCACCTTGGTGCCCCAGCGCCGGATGATCAGGTCGTCCCGCCGGCCGGTGATCCGGATGCCGCCGCGGCCGTCGGGCCGGGCCATGTCGCCGGTGTCGAACCAGCCGTCGGAGTCCAGGCACCCTTGGTAGACCTCCTTCTGGTTGAGGTAGCCCAGGCACTGGCTGGGGCTGCGCACCAGCAGGTGCCCCAGCGACTCATCGTCCTCGGCGTCGATCCGCAGCTCCACCCCGGCCAGCGGCGAGCCGTCGCTGTGGGCGGCCCAGCCCTGCGGGTCATCGGGCCGGGTGACGGTCATGCTGCCGTTCTCGGTCATCCCCCACAGCGCGCCCAGCTCCACCCCGAGGACCTCGCGGACGTCGTCGACCAGCTGCGGCGGGATCGGCGCCGAGCCCGAGATCAGCGCCTTCAGGCTGGACAGATCGCGGGGTTTCTCCCGCTGCGCGTCGACGAGCGCGATCACGAACGGCGGCCCGGCATAGACGAACGTCAGGCGGTGGGTGGCGATCATGTCGAGCAGGGTGTTCATGTCGAAGTCGTCCTGCATGGCGCAGGTGCCGCCGAGGATCACCGACAGGTAGACGCCGAAGATCACCCCGGCGAGATGGGTCATGGGATGGGGGACGGAGGCCACGCAGTCGGCATCGAACCCCCAGCAGCCGGGCACCGCGGACGCCGCCGCGTACAGCGTGTTGTGGCTGTGCGCCACCGCCTTGGGGGCGCCGGTGGTTCCGGAGGTGAACAGCAGCAGCGCGACGTCGTCGGGGTCCGGCGCGGGCAGCTCGTCGAGCGGGTGGGTCTGCTCCCACGGGGTGTCGACGAAGAACTCGCCGAAGTCGATGAGGTCACCGGAGCCGGGCTCGGCCGGGCCGGTGCGCACCACCACCCGGTGCGCCAGGGTGTCCGGGGCGGCCTCGGCGAGGCGTTCGACGTAGTCGGCGTCGAGGTAGCTGTCGGGCACGATGCAGACCTTCGCGGCGCTGCCGGCCAGCACCAGCCCGAGCTCCCGGGCGCCGAGGGTGGGCATCACCGGCGCCGGGACCGCCCCGATCCGGGCGCAGGCCAGGTACAGCGGGTTGAGCATCCACCAGTTCGGCAGGTGGATGGCGACGACGTCCTGGCGTCGCACGCCGAGCTCCAGCAGCGCGGCGGCGAACCGGTCCACCAGCGCGCTGAGCTCGGCGTAGCTGATGATGCGGGCCAGGCTGCCGCCGGTGTAGCTGATGATGGCCGGCTTGTCCGGGTGCTCGGCCACCGACCGCCGCAGATCGTCCAGGACCGTCTCGCTCCGCCACCTGCCGCTGGCCCGGAAGGATTCGGCCCGATCAGCCGGGGGGCGGACCAAGGTGTCCCACATCGGCAGCTCCTTCCACGCGGGACGTCGAGGCTCGACGCCTCGACGGATGTCAGGCAGCAGTCTGTCGGGGCAGGGGTTAACGCGCCATAAGTGGTGATCCGATGTGACCCGCTGACGGCAGGCGTCAGCTACCCGGGCCGCTGCGCCTGCTCGAGTTCGTGCCGCAGCACCTTCCGCTGGACCTTGCCCAGGGCGTTGCGGGGCAGTTCGGTACGCACCTCCAGCCGGTCCGGCCAGTTGTGCCAGGTCATGCCCAACCCCTCGAGGTAGCTGGTGAGCTCGTCCAGGCTAGGCGGCTGGCCTTCGGGGACCAGCACCGCGCAGAGGCCGTCGGCACTGGGCACCTCGGGATCCGGATAGCCGATCAGCACCAGCTCGCGGACCTGTGGATGCCGCAGCAGGAGGGCCTCGACCTCCAGGGTGGGCACTTTGGTAGCCCAGCGCCGGATGATCAGGTCGTCCCGCCGGCCGGTGATCCGGATGCCGCCGCGGCCGTCGGGCCGGGCCATGTCGCCGGTGTCGAACCAGCCGTCGCCGTCCAGGCAGCCGGTGTAGACCTCGCGCTGGTTGAGGTAGCCCAGACACTGGCTCGGGCCGCGCACCAGCAGCCGGCCCAGTGACTCGCCGGGGTCGGCGTCGATCCGCAGGTCCGAGCCGGCCACCAGCGAGCCATCGCTGTGCGCCGCCCAGCCCTGCGGGTCGTCCGGCCGGGTGACGGTGATCGGCCCGTTCTCGGTCATGCCCCACAGCGCCCCGAGCTCCACCCCCAGCACGGCGCGTACGTCGGCGATCAGCTGCGGCGGGATCGGCGCCGAGCCGGAGATCAGCATGCGCAGGCTGGACAGGTCGCGGGGGTTCCTGCGCTGCTCGGCGACCAGCCCCATCACGAACATCGGAGCCGCGTAGACGAAGGTCACCCCGTGCTCGGCGATCATGTCCAGCAGCAGGGCCATGTCGCCGTCGTCCTGCATGACGCAGGTGCCCCCGAGGATGACTGCCATGTAGGAGCTGAAGATCACCCCGGCCAAGTGCGTCATGTAGTGCGGAACGGCGACCACGGTGTCCGCGCCCAGCCCCCAGCACGCCGGCAGCGCGGTCGCCGCCGCGAACAGGGTGTTGTGGCTGTGCGCCACCGCCTTGGGCGCGCCGGTGGTGCCGGAGGTGAACAGCAGCGCGACGTCGTCGGCGTCCAGCGTGTCGATGCCCGGCAGCGGATGACTCTGCTCCCAGGGCGTCTCGACGAAGAACTCGTCGAAGTCGAGCAGCCCGTCCGCCCGTCCGGGCAGGGTACGCACCACGACCCGGTGGGCCAGCGACGGAGGCATCGCGGCGAGACGAGGCAGGTAGTTGTATTGACCACAGACGTTGGTGACGCTGTTCGGCATGGCGTCGTGACATGAGGAAGACCTCCGAG
>NZ_DASVSG010000058.1:0-18658 GCF_036388195.1 Jatrophihabitans sp.
CTCGCCGCCGAGCTGGCGCCGGCCGGGTCGCGGCTGCATCTGGTGGGGCATTCGCTCGGCGGGCTGGTCGGGCGAGCCGCGGTGCTGGCGAAGTCGGAGCTGTTCGACAGCTTCACGCTGATGAGCTCCGGTCCGGCTGCCGTGACCGGCCAGCGGCGGGCCCTGCTTGACGCCGGCGAGCTGGTGCTGGCCCACCGAGGCATGGCCGGGCTGTGGGCCCAGCTGGAAGCCAGCGCCCAGGCCGACCCGAAGTACGCGCGGTCCTCACCGGCCCTGCGGGACTTCCTGCGGACCCGGTTCATGGCCACCGACCCGGTCGGCTTGCAGGTCATGGGCCAGGAGCTTCGCACCGTCGAGGACCGTACGGATGAGCTGGCCCGGACCGGCCTGCCGATGCTGGTGCTGCACGGTGAGTCCGATGACGCCTGGACGCCGGCGACGCAGGCAGACATGGCCAGGAGGTTGGGCGCCGCCCATGCCGTGATTCCCGCTGCGGCGCACTCACCGGCGGTGGAGAACCCGCGGGCGACCCTTCGAGCGCTGCTGGAGTTCTGGCGCACCCTGCCGTGATGCGCTGACCGGTCGGTTGAGCCGGGCTTCCGGCTCAGGAGCTGGATCCCGGGTCAGGGCTGGATTCCGGCCCAGGGGCTCGATCCCGGATCAGCGGGCTTCCGGCTCAGGGCTGGATTCCGGCTCAGGGCTGACTGGAATCCAGCAGCCCCAGACCGTCCCAACTGGCCCTCGGACGTGATGCGGCCTGTCCTTCGGGGCAGTGTCGGCGGAAGTCGCACCAGCTGCAGCCCGGTCCGGGCACCGGTGCGAAGACCTGCTCCGGCTCGGCCCCGCCGGCCACCTTGTCGGTTGCGGCGACGATGTCGGTCGCGGTCTCCCCGGCACGCCTGAGGTGCTGGCTCAGCGATTCGTCGGTGTGCTCGAAGGCGGCTATCTCGCCGGTGGGCAGGTGATGCAGCTCGACCCGGCGGCAACGCTGATGCAGCGTCCGCTCAGCGGCGACCGCGTACAGGGCCAGAGCCTGCGAGCCCCGGGCGTCGTCGGCATCCAGCCGGGAGCGGCCGGTCTTGTAGTCGACGATGACCAGCTCGCCGTCCCGCTCGTCGATCCGGTCCACCCGGCCGGAGATCGCCAACCGATCGGTCCGGGTCGCCACCGTGCGCTCGACTCCCCTGGGCTCCCGCCGCGGATCGCTGCGTCCAGCTTCGTCAGCCAGGTAGCCGGTTACCCAGTCGGCGGCCTGATCGCGCCAGGCCTCGGACTGCTCGCGGCCGGCGAAACCGTCGTGTTGCCAGTTGCGGATGACCAGCGTGGCCCCGGCTTCGGGTGTCCGCCGCGCCGGTTCCAGCTGCCACCACCGGGCCAGGGCCAGGTGCACGGCAGCCCCGACCGTGTTGTGCGCCCACGGCGGTCCTTTGGGCGGGCTCGGCCGGTCCAGGTAGGTCATCCGGTACCGCCGCGGGCAGTCAAAGTTGGCCAGCTTGGACGGGGTCGCCGCGAACAGGGGCCGAGGCAGCCCCATCAGCTCGAGCTGTTCGGGACCGGCTGTCACCAGCTGCCACCACCCGAGTCGCCGCCACCGCCGCCGCCCCAGTCGCCACCGCCGCCGCCCCAGTCGCCGCCACCGCCGCCCCAGTCGCCGCCGCCCCAGCCGCCGCTGTCGGACTCGGCTGACTCCCGGCCGGCTTCGAAACCGCTGTCATAACCGGTGCCGTAGCCACCGCCGCCCCAACCGCCGCCCCAGCCGCCGAAACCCCAGCCCCAGCCCGGGGACAGGGCCTCGGCGATGAGCAGGGTCTGCCAGAACGGCATCGAGTACCACCCGCCGGCATATCCCCCGCCTCCTGCGAAGTAGTACGGCGCTCCTGGGGTGTAAGCCGGATAACCCCGCACGGTCTGGCCCCCGACATCGAGCTCCTGGGCCTCTGCCAGCTGCGGGGCGGCGGACTCGACGAGCGGGGGCAGCTCCGGGCCGGGGTCGAGGCCGAGCGCCTCTCGGGCGGTCCTGGCTGCCTGCAGGCCCTCCAGGATGCTGCGCCGGGCGCCACCGAGCTGCGCCAGGCTGGTCGCCGTGGCCAGCTGTGAGCCGCCGGAGTTGTACCGCTCAGCAGCGTCGGCCAGCGCCTGCCGGGCGGTGGGGTTGCTGCCGGGTTGCAACGAGGAGACGTCGGCGGCGAGGCGGTCGTAGTAAGGCTGGATCAGGGCCCGGGCGTCGGCCAGCGCCTGCTTGTCCTTGCGCTTGCGACGCCACATGAGCGCGCCGACGCCACCGGCTCCGAGCACTCCGAGCACTCCGAGGGTCGCCCAGCCGCTGCCGCCGGTCGACGCGGTGTCCTCGCTGGTGTCCCCGCCGCCCCGGGAGCCGGTGGCACAGCCCTTGGGCGCGGCATCGACGAGGTCGGCGAAGTCCTTGATCGTCTCGGTCAGGTCGCCGTTGGACCTCAGCTGATCGCGGTTGTCGGCCACCGCCCGACTGGCCAACTGGCTGGCCCGGCCTCTGCACAGATCGCTGGAGGCCGCGTTGAACGTCCGGCCGACGAACACTGCCACCGTGAGCGGGCTGCCGTTATCGACGGCTGAGCCGATCTGGGCCGCAAGCTGGCCCGCGTTGCCGGCATCGCTGGGCAGCACCGCGATCTTGATCGAGGAGTTCAACGCCGATCGGGCGGCCCCCTCGTCCACCTTGGCGTCGGCGGCCGGATCGACGTAGAGGTTGGCAGAGCGCAGGGTGCTGATCGCCTCATCGACATCGGCGAAGGCTGGACCGGCCGTCGCGACCAGCAGGCCAAGAAGTGCCACAGCCAGCAATACCGTCGCCCGCAGCCGGCTCACAGGCATCCCCATCTGGTCACCGGTCCATGTTAGTGGCCAGCCGCCGATGCCTGTTCGTTCATCCACAGGCGCGCCGACCCCGGCTGAGGTCGGCGTGCGGTCAGCGCTTGGAGTGACCGCCCGTTCCGTGCTGGGGAGCCGGCTTGGCCTGGCCCGCGGCCGGCGCGGCGCCGGAGCCGCGCCGGTGACCCTGGACGGCTGCGGTGGGCCGCGTGCCTGCGGTCGGCCGTCCGATGGGGGTGGCAGCTGCCCCCGGCCCGGCGCTCCGGGACGCGGCGCCGACGGACTCGGCGCAGGACGCGGCGACCTTCGGCGCCCCGCCGGCTGCCGTGATCAGCGGACCGAAGCCGGGCCTGGCCAGGACCTCCGCTGGCGACGCGCCGGCCTGGCGCGCGCGGTAGGCACGGCACAGACCGGCCAGCTGGCGCGCCGTGGCTCCCGCCTGCGGGCGCTGGGCAGCCGCGCCCGCGGTCGATGACGGCAGGCCGGTCAGGGTCGGCGCCGTTCGGCCAGGTCCGGGCTGGAGCGGGTGCTCGGCGGGGCGGGTAGGTATGGGAGAGGGCCGGTCACCGGCTGGCGGGGGTTCGGTGAAGATGCCGGACACGGCGTTTCGCAGCGCCGTCGGCACCTCCCCGGCCGCGGCAGTCGCGGCGGTGCCCCCCAGCAGCGTCAGGAGCGCCGCGCAGGCCACCGTGAGGCGCGCTGAGGACCGGCGGGTGAGGCGTGGCTGGCCCGCACGGCCCGGGCGAGCCGTCCCGGCATGGGCCTCGGCGGACCGCGTCCGGTGCGCCCGGAAGGAGGCGATCGCCTGCGAGCGGCCCTTCAACTCTGCGGTCGATGGGGGCGCCGAGGCGGCCGCGAGCAGTTGCCGCAGCGCGGCTGAGTCATCGACAGCCCGGACGAGCTCGTCCTCGTCCGGATGGCGTGGCGACCTGCGGTCGTGAGCGTGGGCCATGACATCTGTTCAGCGCCGACATGGGAGCATCTGTCACACCGCAGCGCATATCACTCAGTCGGGACGGCCCTGCTCCAGCATCGCAGCCAGATTCTTCAGGCCGCGATAGGCCGAGGTGCGGACCGCGCCGGGGCTCTTGCCCAGCACGGCGGCGGCGCTCTTGGCGTCCAGCCCGATGACCGCCCGCAGCAGCACCGCCTCGGCCTGCTCTCGCGGCAGCGCGCCGATCAGGCTCACCGCCGCCGCCGTGGACAGCGCCTCCTCCGCCTGGACCGCGGTGTCGTCGTGGCCGGCCAACGTCAGCAGCGCCTCCCAGGGCGCCAGGCCACCGGGCCGGCGGCTGCGGCTGCGCAGGTGATCCAGCCCGCGATGCCGGCCGATCGTCGCCACCCAGCCTCGGAAGCCGTCAGCATCGCCGATGAAGGTGTCCAGATCACGGCACACCTGCAGCCACGTCTCGGAGGCGATGTCCTCGGCATCCCGGCCGACCAGCACGGTCAGATACCGCAACAGCCCTGGCTGTACGAGCTGATACAGCTCGCTGAAGGCTTCTTCCTCGCCTGCCTGCGCCGCCAGCACGATCGCGGTCAGCTGATCGTCGGTGCGGACCGGCGCCAGGAGCGGCCGATGATCGGGTAGGTCTTCGCCCTCAGGGCGCACCCGAGTCAGCATGTGCGGTTCACAGCGACGCACCCACCTTGCCGCTCGGGTCGATCTCGCAGACCGAACTCGGCAGACGGTACCGGATCAGCTACCCGTCAGGTGGATATTGAGGGTTAATGCGCCGTGTCGATCTGCGGCGGGAGTCAGCCTGTGGATAAAGCCCGAAGGCCCATCCGTGTTCACGGACGGGCCTTCGGCAGACGGCTCGGGGTTCGCGGGGAACCGCAGCCGGTCTAGTAGTAGTGCCTGCGGCCGCCGACGGCCCGGCCCATGCCACCCATGATGGCGAGGATGGCTCCGATCACGAGCAGGATGATCCCCAACCAGGTCAGGATGCTGATGTCGGCGATGAGCCCGATCACGAGCAGGATGATTCCGAGGATGATCACTAGTGCCTCCAGGCAGTGTGCGGTAGGTACGGACGGAGTCGTGCGGGTGGTGAACTAGTACCGAGGATCGACCGGGTCAACCGGATCCCCCGGCTCGATGACGGTCGTGCCACTGCGCCGGTGGATGACATCGGTGCGGCGTCGCGTGTTCAGCATGACCAAGGTGATCAGCAGCCCAAGTATGCCCACGATCATCAGGATCACCCCGATGGTGCTGAGGTCGATCCCGTTCACCTCTTTGGTGATCGCGAACGTCAGGATTGCGCCGCAGGCAATCAGGAAGAGACTGGCTCCTATCCTCATGAATGACTCCTTGTCCGGGATAGAACCGTGGCAGGGGCACCTCGCGCTAGCAGCGATGTGCCCGGCTGTCCGGCTGAGATTCCGTACTCGCCGGGACGACGGTTGACCTATGGGTCCTCAAGGTGTCTGTTCACCTCACCCCATCAGCGCCCGGGCGCCCAGTTTTGTCACACCCGTCCCGGTCAACCCGCCTTCCTGGCCGGCTCGGAACGGACCACGTCGATCCCGGTCGCGAGGCCGATCAGCCGCTGCAGGGACTGGGGGCTGGTGGTTTCGGCGCCCAGGCGGACCGCCTTGCGGGTGCCGTGGTAGTCGGAGGACCCGGTGCAGAACAGGCCGAGCTCAGCGCTCAGCTCGGCCAGCCGAGCCCGGTCGGCGGCCTCATGATCGGGATGGTCGACCTCGATGCCGAGCAGGCCGGGCTCCACCAGGCTTCGCAGCGCAGCCTCATCGAGGATTCGGCCCCGCTTGCGGGCCCAGGGGTGGGCGATCACCGGCACCCCGCCGGCCTGCCGGATCAGTTCGATCGCCAGCTGCACGGGCATCTCGCGCTTGGGCACGTAGTACGGCGAGGAGCTGGACAGCAGGTGCGCGAAGGCGTCGGTGACGCTGTCGACCACGCCGGCCTGCATCAGCGCCTGGCCGATGTGGGGACGCCCGACGGCGCCGCCGCCGGCGATGTCGATGACCTGCTGCCAGCTGATCGGGTAGCCGGCGGCGACCAGCGCGTCGACGATCGCCTCCCCGCGACCCAACCGGCTCTCGCGCATCCGGGCACGTTCGGCTTTGAGCGCCTCGGCCTCCGGATCGAACAGGTAACCAAGCAGGTGCAGGCTGATCCGGACGCCGTCGCTGTCGTGGATGCAGGAGAACTCGGTGCCGCGGATCAGGGTGAAGGCGACCTCCAGCTGCTCTACCGCCGCGATCGCCTCGTTCCACCCGGCGGTGGTGTCGTGATCGGTGATGGCCAGGGTGTGCACGCCGGCCGCCACGGCGTTGCCGATCAGCTCGGCCGGGGTGTCGCTGCCGTCGCTGGCGCTGGTGTGAGCGTGCAAATCGATCATCGGGACACCCTACGTGGACGTGCGGCCGGTGTACGGCCCGGTCGGTGAGCGGGCCTTGAGCAGGCCAGCGGGTGAGCGGGCTGCCGGCGAGCGGGCCGGCCGGCGAGCGGGCCGGCCGGCGAGCGGGCTGGCCGGCGAGCGGGCTCAGTCCACCGCAGGCAGCGGCTCCGTCGGATGATCGCTTGCGGTGTCGGGGCGCCTGCGGATGTTGAGCACCGAGTCGGGCCCGAACAGCAGGGTCGAGACCTCGTGGTAGAGCAGGTCCGGCTTGGGCAGGTATTCGATCCGGCTCATCGCCTGGTGCTGGCCGGCCGACTCCATGACGAAGACGCCATAGCCGAGCAGCCGGCCCATCACCGAACGTTCATAGGTGAGGTCGGTGACCTTCGTCAGCGGCATGATCCCGACCCGCCGGGTGATCACGCCGTTGACGTTGAGGACCCGCTTGTCGGTGATGACGAACTCCTCGGTGGCCCAGAACCACCAGGCGAAGCCGAACCAGCCCAGGGCTCCGAGCAGCCCCAGCACTCCGATGACGGCGAAGAACTGCTCCTCGCTGAGGTAGAGCACGATGAGCAGGGAGACCAGGAACACCGCGCCGCAACTCGCGCCGACCTTGGTCAGGCTGGCCCAGTGCCGCCGGGTGACCACGACCGCCCGCTCGGAGGGGATCAGGTACTTGTCGTGGTCCTTCATGGGTTTGCGACGCCTGCGCCCGCCGGGCTAGTCCCGGAAGCTCCGGATGAACTCGCTGATGCTGGCGAACCCTTGGCCGAGCAGGTGCTGGATGCTCTTCACCACCGCCGCCGCATCGGCGGGCGAGTTCACCACGAAGAAGATGAGGAACGCGATCAGAAGCCACATGCCGATCTTCTTGGCCACGCTCGACTCCTCGACGCCAGTCCGACGCAGTTGCTCCCAACCACAGGTCGAAATGTGTCTACCGGACGTCGCAGGGTTTGAGTGGGAGGCGCTCCCAGTGGCTGCTTGCTGCCTTCCTCGTGACGGGGACGGCCGTCAGTGCCCCGGCCTGAGCCGCAGCGAGAACTCCCCTGTCTCCAGGATCGGCAGGTTCTGGCCGCGCAGATCGGTCACGGCCAGATCCTCGAGCACCGCGTAGCCGGCATCGGCGGGGAAGCTGATCAGCCAGAGCCACACCCCGGCGGCCTCGCCCACGTAGGCGCTGCGGTCGGCATGGCTGTCCGCGACCGGCCAGAGCGGCGTCGGATGGCCCAGAGCATGCACCTTGGCAGCAGGCAACTCCGTCGACACCGGCGGTGGCGCCGCCATCGCGGCGCCGGCGTAGCTCGCCCCCAGCCCGATGCCTGGCTCCTCGGCCACGATCAGCCACTCCCCAACGCCTCCGAGCGGCGCCGGGCCCTGCAGGGACACGACCGTCGCCCGGTATCCGCCCGGCGCGTCCCCGACGGTGGCCAGGCCGGTCAGCACCCATCCCACCGGCATCGGGTCGGGCAGCCACAGCGGCACCTCGGCATGGTCGCGGACGTGGTGGATCGCAGGCTCGTCGATCCTGGTCAGGATGGTCAGCGGCAGAATCTGCCCGTGTCTGGAGCATCGCCAGGTCTTGTCGTACTCGGTCGGGGCTACCAGATCATTGCCGCACCTGGGGCACCATGACGAACCCATCTCCACAAGGTGCCCTGGATCCCCGGGCTTCGTCAATTCGGGCACACTCAGGCCATGTCCATCGCGGCCGCCGGAGGCATCGTCTTCGACGAGCGCCGACGGCTGCTACTGATCCTGCGATCGAAGCCGCCCGCCGCATCGACCTGGTCCTTGCCGGGCGGCAGGTGCGAGCCGGATGAGCTTCCCGAGGCCGCCTGCGTGCGCGAGGTCGCCGAGGAAACCGGCCTTGCGGTCGAGGTGATCCGCTGGGCGGGGCGGGTGCACCGGCTGGCGCCGGGTGGCGGCATCTACGTCATCGATGATTTTCTCTGTCGAGTTATGGGTGGCACGCTCCTGGCCGGCGATGACGCCGCCGATGCCGGGTGGTTCGACCTGGCCGGCATGACCGGACTGCCGCTGGCTGCCGGCCTGCTGGAGGCGCTGGCCGGCTGGAGCCTGCTGCCGGCCTAGCGATCAACTGCTCGGCGCCGGCCTGCCGGGCTGCTCCCCGCCACGGGCGTCGAGGTAGCTCTGCTTGGGCACCATCACCTTGCGCCGGAACAGACAGACCACCGTGCCGTCCTGCTTGTAGCCCTTGGTCTCCACGTAGACCACTCCGCGGTCGTCCTTGGACTTGGACTCCCACTTGTCCAGAACCACGGTTTCGCCGTAGATCGTGTCGCCGTGGAACGTCGGCGCCACATGGCGCAACGATTCGATCTCCAGATTCGCGATGGCCTTGCCGGAGACGTCGGCCACCGACTGGCCCAGCAGCACCGAGTAGACCAGGTTGCCCACCACGACGTTCTTCCCGAACTGGGTCGTCGTCTCGGCATAGTGGGCATCCAGATGCAGGGGGTGGTGGTTCATGGTGATCAGGCAGAAGAGGTGGTCATCGGCTTCGGTGATCGTCTTGCCCGGCCAGTGCCGATAGGTCGCTCCCACCTCGAATTCCTCATAACTACGACCGAACTGCACAGCTACCTCCTCGCGGTTGGCTTGCTTGCTATCGTGCCGGACCTGCCCTGCCGGAGACCGGTTTCCGGCGGGTGCCCTTGGTCACCGATCCGGCGGCGCCCGATCAGCCGAGTTCGACCGGGTCGCGCATCAGGTCGGTCAGGTCGGTCCCGGCGGTCAGCCAGCGCTGCTGGAGCTGCTCGCTGCCGTGCACCCGTGCCCAGGCCAGCTCGGTCTGGGTGGCGGGCAGCACCCGCAGGACGTGGACAGCGGCCAGGTCCGGCACCGCGATCGGCTGCAGCGCGGCGGCGGCCAGAACCCCGCCGGTGCACCGTGAGCCCGAACAGAGCGGCTCACCCAGGTCAACCCGGTTACCCACCTGATACACCACCCCTTCCACCGCCGGAGCCGCGGCAAGCACGGCCAGGTTGCGCCAGAGTGGTTCCGGCCGACCGGCTGCCGACAGCAACAACTCCGCCCGTGGACCGTCCTCGGCCGCCATCATCGCCTCGCCGGGGTCTGACATGGGATGCCGCGACATGCCGAGGCTGAGGTAGTGATCGAGGCGGCCTTCGGGATAGCGGAGGATCTCGATCGGATCCAGGCCCAGGAAGGACACCGAGGCCCGGGCCGGCGCGACCTCGAAATGCAGGCGGTACGCGGCTTCGACACGCTGCAGGATGTCCGGAGAGCCAGGCATCCCTGGACGCTATCGCTCGGCCACCGACGGACTCGGCTCAGCCCCGGAAGGACGCCGCGATCTGCTCCTCCACGGCCGCATAGCTCTGGCCGGCGTGGTTGAGCAGGCTGCCGATGCCTTCCAGAGCGGCCGTCAGCCCTTCGGCGTTCTTGTTGAACTGCTCGTACAGCGCTGCGAACTGGGTGGCGGCAGCACCTGACCAGTCGGCGCCGAACAGCGGCGTCAACTGGGTCTTCAGGCTGACCTGCTGCCCCCGAATGTCGATGGCGGTCCGGGCGCAACTGCCGCCCAAGGTGCTGAGTTGCTGGGGCGAGACTTTCAAACCCGTCATGTGTGGTCCTTTCCGTGGATGTCCGGCCGTGGGCTGAATCCGTTCAACCGTAGGGGTATTCGGGCGCCGATCGGCGTCGAGAACGAGCTCCTGTGGATAAGCGTCGGTTATCCACAGAAGCACAACTGACCAGCCGCCCAGCTCGCTGAACCGGCAACACTCACAGCCATGCAGGTGACAGTGACGCTCCGATCAGGGGATCGCGAACGAGACATCGAAGTGGCCGCCGAGGGCGGCGCGACGGTCGAGCAGCTGCGGCCGTTGTTCGGCGATGTGATGTCCGATCCCTCGACGACTGCGCTGTTCAGCGCGGGCAGGCCCTTGCCGCCAACGGCCTTGCTGGGCGATCCCGGCCTGCGATCGGGATGCGTGATCACCATGGCCGCCGGCGGCACCCGGCCGCCACCGGCTGGCTCCGCGCTGCAGCTCCGGGTCGTCAGCGGCCCCGACAGCGGCCAGCTGATCGCTCTGCCCCGCGGCCGCCTTCTGATCGGGCGCTCCTGCGAGGCTGACCTGCGGCTCGACGACCCGGACGTCTCCCGACGGCACGCCGAGCTTCTGGTCGACCTGCGCGGCATCTCGGTCCATGATCTGGGCTCCACCAACGGCACCTGGCTCGACGGCGCGCCGGTGACATCGGAGCTCCAGCCTCTGCAGCCGGGTCAGATGCTCGCCATCGGCAGATCACGGCTGTGCGTTCAGGCCGTCTCCGAGCCGCCGGCGGCGGTCACGGCCGACGGCAAGGGCGGCCTGCTGGTGCATCGATCACCCCGCATCCCGGAGCCGATCCCGCATCAGCCCGTGGAGTTTCCCTCTGAACCGGCCGCTGGGCACCGGCCTCGCCTGCAATGGCTGACCGCGCTGACGCCAGCCGCGTTCGGTGTCGGCTGCGCGATCGTTCTGCACAACAACCAATTCCTCGCCTTCGCGCTGCTGAGCCCGGTCACCGTGTTGACCGCGGCAGCGGTCGAGCGCAGGCACTGGCGTCGAGGCAGCGCCAAGGCACGGGCATCGCACGCGCAGGCCGACGCGGCCGTCCGCGCTGAGCTCGATACCCGATTGGCAGCGGAGCGGAGCCGTCGGAGCCACGACTTCCCCGACGCCGCTGCCGTGCTGCAGGCCGCACGCCTGCCGGACTGCCGGCTGTGGGAACGGCGCCCCGGCGACACGGCGTTTCTCACTGTCCGGCTGGGGACCGCCGATCAGCCCGCCCGCACCGCGGCATCGAGCTCCGGGCGCTTGCTGCCGCCCGAAGTGATCGCGGTGGCGCCAGCCACGGTGTCGCTCCTGGATGGCCCGCTCGGGGTGGCGGGGCCGCTGCCACTGGCGCGCGGCTCGGCGCGTCTGGTGCTGGGGCAGCTGCTGGCATTGCACTCGCCGCGCGACCTTTCGGTGGTCGCGCTGCTGGACGGTGACCTCGATGAATGGCGGTGGCTCAGGTGGGCACGTGCGACGGTGAAGGCCGTCGCAACCGAGCCGGCCAGGCGCCGCGCGCTGCTGGCCGAGCTGACGGGCATCGTCGCCGACCGTCGAGCTCACCATTCCGGCGGTAGCTGGCCCGGCTCATGGATCGTGGTGCTGCTGGACCGGGCCAGCGGGTTGGCTGGTCTGGAAGCCCTTGGGTCGGTGCTGGAACAGGGCCCGGCGGTGGGCGTGACCGCTGTGTGCGTCGATGAGGAGGCTCGGCTGTTGCCGCCATCGTGCCGGTCAATGGCTGTGCTCACGTCCGAGACCGGCTCCGCGATGGAACTCC
This sequence comes from Jatrophihabitans sp., assembly GCF_036388195.1. GTDB lineage: Bacteria > Actinomycetota > Actinomycetes > Mycobacteriales > Jatrophihabitantaceae > Jatrophihabitans_A. The sequence goes on from NZ_DASVSG010000058.1 coordinate 11,586, forward strand.
GCCAGGCCGGCCGGTCGGCTTTGCTCGCCGTTCCCGACCGGGTCTCGCCGCGCTGGGCCGACCAGCTCGCACGCTCGCTGGCCCCGCTGCGCGACGAGGACTCGATCGCCGCTGCGGAGTTGCCCCACCAGGTCTGGCTGGCAGACCTGCTCGGAGATGCTGAGGTCAGCGCGCGGACGTTGCTGCGCCGTTGGGCTGTGCCGGCGCCAGCCGCCACACCGATCGGAATCGCGTCGAGCGGCCTGGTGGAAGTCGACCTGCTGCGGGACGGGCCGCACCTGCTCATCGCTGGCTCCACCGGCTCGGGCAAGTCGGAGTTGTTGCGCAGCCTGGTGACCGGACTGGCCACCCGGCATGCCCCGGACGACGTCGCCTTCGTGCTGATCGACTACAAGGGTGGGGCTGCCTTCGCCGAATGTGCCGGATTCCCGCACACGCTGGGCTTGGTGACCGACCTGGACGGCCATCTGACCAGTCGCGCCCTGACCTCCCTCAATGCCGAGATCCGCCGCCGGGAAACCGCCTTTGCCGAGGCCGGCGTCGCTGACCTCGACGACTACCGGCGATCACCGCTCCACGTGCTCCCCCCGCTGCCGCGGCTGGTCCTAGTGGTCGACGAGTTCGCCTATCTGGCCGAGGAGCTGCCGAACTTCCTCTCCGGCCTGATCGGGATCGCCCAACGCGGCCGGTCGCTGGGCCTGCATCTGGTGCTGGCCACCCAGCGGCCGGCCGGTGTGGTCTCTCCGCAGATACGGGCCAATATCTCTTCGCGGATCGCCCTCAGGGTCACCGAGGCGGCGGAATCACAGGACGTGCTCGGCAGCGATGTGGCCCACCGAGTTCCGAAGAACCAGCCGGGACGCGGCTTCGCCCGTCTGGCTGACGGCCTGATCGAGTTCCAGGCCGCACGAACCGGGCGGCGGGTCCTCGCCCCCGAGCCGGTCACGATCACGACGCTGGATGCCTGGAACCGGAGCGAGCCTGCTGCCGCCCCCGAATTAGCCCAGGACCACCTGCTGCGAGCAGCGATGCTGGAGGCGGTCGCCGAGCTGAAGCGACCGCTGCCCCCACGTCCATGGCTGCCACCGCTGCCTGCCCGGCTGACAACCTCCGAACTCGGCATGGATCTGGCAGCGCCGTTCGGCATCCGGTTCGGGCTTACCGATGATCCCGGCCGGCAGCGGCAGTTCGCCGCAACCCATGATCTGACCCACGGCGGATCCATCGGTTACATCGGCGGCCCGAGGTCCGGGCGCACCAGCGCGCTGCACACCTTCGTGGGCCGAGCCTGCGAACAACTCCGTCCGGATCAGCTTCACCTCTACGTGCTGGACTGTTCCGGCCAGAGCTTCCAGCACTTCTCCGATCTCCCGCACTGCGGGGCGGTGGTGAACCGCGACGACCCGAGCGCGGTAGCACGGCTGAGCGCCAAACTCGTCGAAGAGGTCAGCGCCAGGCAACGCATGCTGGCCGCTCTGGGTGTCGGGTCTCTGGCCGAGGCGCATCTGGCCGGCACGCCGCTGCCGGTGATGGTGGTGGCCCTGGACGGCTGGGAAGGGTTCGCCTCGCTCAGTGACGACTACGACGCGGGCCGGTCGGTGGAGGCTCTGCTCCGCCTGCTGCGTGATGGCGCAGCGGTGGGGATCACGGTGCTGATCGCGGGCGGGCGGGCGATGCTGGGTTTGCGGGTCGGCCCTGCGCTCAATCAGAAGCTGTTGCTCGCGCTCAACGATCGCCATGACTACGTCAGCGCCGGGCTGAGCGCGGCGAGCCTTCCGATCCGGTTCGGGCCTGGCCGGGCCGTCAGCGCCGGTGATGGCCTTGAGATCCAGCTGGCCCTGCTCGCCAGTGCTGAGGGCGACGGGACCGAGCGGGCAGCCGTGCGCCGGATCAGCCCAGCTGGCTCGGCGCCTCCGACCGGCGGGCCGAGCATCCGGCTCAGGAGCTTGCCGGCATCGATCCGCCAAACAGATCTGGCGTTCTGGCCGGCCGGTCGTCACACCCTCAAAGGGGAACTGCCCGATCAACCTGCTGAGTGCCTGCTCGGCGTCGGTGGCGATGACGCCCATCCGATCTGGGAACAGCTATTCGCCGACCACGCCAGATTCCTGATCTCCGGCCCGCCGCTGAGCGGTCGAAGCACCACAGCCATCGTCATCGCCCGCCAAGCGCTGCAGGCCGGATTGGAAGTTCTGGTCGCCGCTCCCCCGCGATCGCTGCTCGCGGCCTGGGCGAGCAAGCAGGGCCTCGATGTCCTCACCCCGGATGGGCCGGTCCACCGGGGTGAGGCCTGCGATGCCTTCGCCGGGCAGGTGGTGCTCATCGACGATGCGGAGCAGTTCACCGACACCGCGAGCGGAAGCCTGTTGACCGAGATCGCTACCAGCCACCGTGCCGCGGTGATAGCCGGAGCACGCTCGGATGACCTGGCGACGAGCTTTCGCGGACCGGCCGCCACGATGCGCCGACGCCGAACCGGCCTGCTGCTGCAGCCGAGCCCCGCCGACGGTGACCTGTTCGGCATCCGAATAGGTCCTCATCGGACGCCTGCTCCACCGGGACGCGGGCTGCTGGTGACCGACGCGGTCCGCCGAACGGCGCCCGACGGCCTGGCCCTGCAGGTAGCGATATGAGGCGGGCAGCTAGCGCAACTGCGCGAGCAGGTCTTCGATCTCCTGCGTCGCGTACCAGGAAAGCTCGAAGCCCTCGGCGTCATCGACTGCTTCCTCGGCGGCGGGATCACCCAGGTCCGCAGCGTCGATCTGCTCCGCGGCGGTGGCGACCGTGGCCTCGGCCTCGGCATCATCGGCGTGCACTGAGGCGCACCAGGCCAGCGGGATCTCCACAGCTATTCGGACGACCCCCCGGTCAAGGTCATCCCGGACGGCGACCGAGCCGTCAGCGACATCTGCCGAGATCACGAACCGCCGTCTCGCGGCGGCCGGATCAGCCGCGATCAGCCGCAGCGCCGCCCTGGCTGCCTCGGCCGAGGCCGCGTACTCCAGCGCTTCCAGATCGTCGTCGAGGTAGTACTCCCGCAAGCCCGGAGTCACGGCGAAGCCGGTCAAGGGGGCCGGGCCCAGCACACCGGTGCTCGCCAGGGTGTCCAGGGTGGTGGAGGTGGCTGGCAGGTAGACCCTCATGCGGTACCCGTCTCCGGCACCGCGAAGCCCTGCTGTCTCTGCTGCTCCCGAAGTGTGGCGGCCGCCGTGCGCATCGCGGTGTGCAGCACCGCCGTCCGGCGCCTGGGATTCATCAGGTTGGCGCCCATCGCGGCCAGATCCTCCGGCCCGGGCGTGAGCAGGGTGACCTGCGTCCCGGCCTTCTGCAGCACGGCGATGTCGTTGCTGATGCCCCGCGTGATCGACCGCCGGATCCGCCGTTCGAGCCGCGCGGCCGGCGAACGAGGGCTGTCCGGCTCGACGGCGGCCATCGGCGCGAGCACGAACACCTCGTCCAGATCCTGTCCGGCAAGCAGGTCGACGGAGGCGTTGGAGACCGCTCCACCATCGATGTACGGACGGGAATCGATGGACACCGGGGCGTACCAGGCCGGTATCGCGCAGGAGGCGCAGACCGCGTCTGCCAGGCCGGTGACCGGCGCGCCCTCGCGGCCGAAGACCGTCCGGCGGCCGGTGGAGTAATCGGCGGCGACGATCCAGGTTCGCGGCGGCCAGGTCGCGGCGCCCGCTGTTTCGGCGAGGACGCTGTCGATCATCCGATGGATCGGCTGGAGGCTGCCCCTTCCCCGGGGCAACAAGCCGGACAGCGCGAGCACCGGCGACACGCTGGTGGGACGGCGGATGCCATCCCACACCAGCCGCGGCGAGCCTGGCCACCACACCGGCCGGGGTGGACGGCTGCCGCCGGTGTCGAGGTCGGAATTCCAGCTGATCGGCGGATCTTCCGGAAGCGGCATGCCGATCTGATGGCGGCGGATCCCATCGACATCCAGGCCGCAGCCGAGCAACCCGGCGACGACCGACCCTGCCGAGGTGCCGACCCGCAGGTCATGGGGAGCCGGCTCGACCCCCAGCTCGTGCTGCAGAGCGGTGAGCGTGCCGACCATCCATGCGAAACCGAGCACGCCACCGCTCCCGAAGACGAACGCCCGGCGGACCGGCGTGGAGCTACCAGCCATCCCTCAGTTCCCTTCCGCAGGGCCTTCGACGAACACCAGCCTGCCGTAGGCAAGGTATGCCATACCGCAGCCGTTCGTGCGGAGCTTTCGTCAGCGATCGACTCCGCTGGCCAGCTGACATCAGCGCCGGCGGGCGGCAGTGGACGCGGCGACCAGCTCGGCCAGCGACTCCTCGATCAGGGAGCCGAGCACCTCGACGTCGTGCATCGCATCCCGGTCGGCGTTGAGGCCGAAGAACACCCCGCCGTCATAGGAGGTCAGGCCGATGGAGACGGCCTGCCCGGCAGCCAGCGGAATCACCGGAAACATCTCCAGCATCCTGGCCCCGGAGGCGTACAGCGGAAACTGCGGTCCTGGCACGTTGGTGACCACCACGTTGAACAGCCGTCGGGTGAAGCTGTTCGCCGCCCGAGCGCCCAACGCATGCAGGGTCGGCGGCGCGAAGCCGGACAGCGCCGCCAGCGCCTCGGCGCCCACCGACTGGCCGGATTCCTTGTGAGCCTTCATCGCATAGCTGACCTGGCTCAGCCGCACCATCGGGTTCGCCTCACCGACCGGCAGGTCCACCAGGTAGGACGACACCCGACTGCCGGGCTGCCCCGAGTCGCTGTCGCCCTGGATGCTGACCGGGACCATCGCTCGAACCGTCGTCGAGGGCGTGACCGGCTCGCCGCGGGAGAGCAACCACCCTCTGATGGCGCCGGCCACAGTGGCCAGCACCACGTCGTTCACCGTGCCGCCACGGTGTTTGCGCACCTTCCGGTAGTCCTCGAGCTCTGTCCTGGCCACGGCGAACCGGCGTTGGGACCCGATCACGCTGTTGAGCGGAGAATCAGGGGCAGACCGGGCGACGATCCGGGCGGCCGACAGCACGCCGGTGACCGCCGCCGACACCTGCGACGCTACGTTCCGGGCATCCGCCAGGCCGATCCGGACGGTATCGGCTACCGCGGTAGGCCGCCGGATCAGCTCGGTCACCGCATCCATGAGCAGGGTGGCCGAGCCGGGCTCCGGCCGTGGCATCCAGAAGTCCTCGGGAATCTCGCGCGGCGCCGGGGTGGTGTCCAGGATGACCTGGGCGATGTCCACCGCGCTGATGCCGTCGACCATCGCGTGATGGGTCTTGTGGATCACCGCGAACCGGCCACCGGCCAGTCCTTCGACCAGATACATCTCCCACAGCGGGCGGTTGCGGTCCAGCGCCCGCGACTGCACCCTGGCCACCAGCTCCCGCAACTGCTCGTCGGAGCCAGGACGCGGCAGCGCCGAGCGCCGGACGTGATACCCGAGGTCGAAGTCACCGTCATCGACCCACACCGGGTTGGCCAGGTGGCCCGGAATCGACCTCACCTTTTGCCGGTAGCGCGGCACCAGCGAGATCCGGCGCTCGATCAGGTCCACGAACGTGTCGTAGTCGAAGCCTTCCGACGGCGGCTCGAACACCGCCAGGCCGCCCACATGCATCGGCGTCGTCCGGCCTTCCAAATACAGGAACGACACGTCCAGCGGGTTCAACCTGTCTGCCATGGTTGCGAGAACTCCTTCACTGGGCAGCGCCGGGGGCGAGGACCGGGGCACGCCCGGCGGACGGGACCGTGGGGAGCCGACAGTTACACGCTACTTGCGCCGCCGCCCCCGCCGTGGCGAGGGAACACCGCAGATCGCAACGGCCAGTTCCGTGACGGCCGAGCGCAGCGGGCTGGCCGGCGCCGCTTCGGCCAGGGTCTGCCCTGCCATTGCCGCGGCATCCAGTCCGGGCAGGTCATAGGGCAGCAGCGCCACGCTGGACTGGCCGACGAACCGTTGCAGCGCGGCGTTGAGCTCGATCTCGGGCTTGCCGGGCACCGCGCTGCGCCGTACCCGGTTCAGCACGATCCAGACCGGGGTGTCGGGGACGGCGGCCCGCAGCTCACCCAGCCCCCGGACCAGCCGTTGCATGCCGATCGGGTCGGCCGAACCCACCGCCAGGATCAGATCCGACTCCTCCAGCACCGCCAGGGTCGCTCCGTTGCGTCGGGGCGCCAGCGTGTCGAAGCTCAGCTCCTCATCGGTCTCCAGGGCGAAACCCGCGTCAACCACGGTGTAGTCCGCCAGTCCACGCGCTACGGCCAGCACCGCCTCAAGCGCGGTGCTACGCAGTTCCGGCCAGCGATCGGCCCGCGAGATGCCGGTCAACACCCGCAGCTGCGCGCTGACCTGCCAGCACAGCGCCGCCAGGCCCTCGACGTCCAATCTGCGGGACTGGGCTTGCCTGCAGGCCGCGACCAGGCCGGGGGACTCATCCAGCAATCCGAACACCGCAGCGACGACGCCGCCGTAGACGTCGGCGTCGATCAGCAGCGACGGCTGGCCCAACCGGGCCAGCTCGTCGGCGAGCGTGGCAGCGGTCGTCGTGCGGCCCGGAGCGCCGGTGGGACCCCAGACGGCGATCACCTTTCCCGATCGGGCACGTGCCGGCTCGGCCGGATCCTCGGGCGTCACGGTTCGCGCTCCGGACCGTCCGCCGGTCCCTGGACCAGCCGGCTCGCGTCGCTGAGGGTCAGAGATCGACGAGCCGGTCGCGAACGCCGGATCGCCGAAGGCGTGCTGGGATCGAACACCCTCCGACGCCGACCGTTCGGCCATTGCCGCTTGGATCACCGCGGTGAACACCGCTGCCGCGGCATCGGAGGGAACGAAGAACCTGATGCCCGCGTCCTGCAACCGCTCGATATCGCCCTCGACACCTGGGAGGACTACCCCGACGACTGCGACCGCAGCGGCAGCCAGCCGATCCACGGCGTCGGCGTCCAGCCGCCGCAGCTGGGCATCGACCAGGGCCGCGACGACCTGGCCGGAACCGGCCACCGCCAGCAATTCGACGAGGTCGACGCACCGCCGGACCACGGTGATCCCCTCACCGCCATCGCTGCGGCCCAACTCCGCCAGCAGC
>NZ_DASVSG010000059.1:0-11054 GCF_036388195.1 Jatrophihabitans sp.
GTGGCCCTTGTGCCCGGCGAGGGTGTCGGCGCCGGTCAGCACCACGGTCAGCTCGCCGAGCGGGCTGGTGGCATCGTCCACCGTCGAGACGGCCTTGTTGGCGGTGTCGTCGCCGCGCACCAGCGCCACCAGGCCGCCGGCGGTGGCCGCCGGCGGATCGCCGACCACCACGGTGGGCCCGCCGGTGCTGGAGCCCAGCTGGGCGCCGAAGGACAGCAGCATCTTGCCGGCCTCGTCGTTCTTGGGCAGGGCGCCGGGCGCGATCAGCAGGACCAGCTTGCCGGCCGTCACCGACTGGCTCTCGGCCTTGATCATGTTCAGGGTGCCGAACCCGGCGACCACCTGGGCCAGGTCGGTGCTCTGGCCGCGCCCGTGCAGGACGAAGCCGAGCAGCGCGCCCGCCAACGAGCCGGCGTCCTCGGTGGTCGGCAGCTGCAGCCCGATCGGGTGCAGCCCCGAGGTCGCCAGTGACCGGATGTCATTGGCCCGCCGGGGGTCGGAGAAGTCCTTGCCCAGCTGCAGCCGGGCCGCGACCGTGCCGCCGGCTGCGACGACCTGGGACGCGATCGCGTCCTTGAGCCCCTTGGAGGCGCCGGGCGCGCCGAGCAGCACCACCGGCGTCTTGGCCAGGGCTCCGCGGGAGATCTTGGCGCCGAAGGTCTGCGCGAGCAGGTCGGCATTTGCCGAGTGGGCCTGCAGCACCCGGTTCTGCGCCCGCAGGCCGTCCTGGTTCTTCTCCAGGTCGCTGACCTGGTGGCGCAGCTCGCCGACGACCGCGCCGTTGAGCGCGCTGGTCCCGATCACCACGCCGAGCGCGATGCCGAGGAAGACGGCGATGACGGAGACGAGGTGGTACCGGAACGAAATCACGAGAACAGGTCCCTAATCCAGGTGACAAGGTGGTCCCAACCGTCGGCCAGGAGATGGAGGTAGCTGTCGCCGGCCAGCCCGGCGACCAGGACGACGGCGATGGCCAGCACCGCCGACACCGCCAGCAGCACCAGCGACACCGCTGACACCCGGGTCTGGTACAGCTGGGCGGCGGCCTTGGCATCGACCAGCCGGCCGCCGATCTTCAGCCGGGTCAGCACCGTCGAGGCGATCCCGCCGCGGCCGGCGTCCAGGAACTCCTCCAGGGTGGCCCGCATGCCGACGGTGACGATCAGCCGGGGCTCGCCCGCGTCGGCCAGCAGCATCGCGGCGTCCTCGCTGGTGCCCGAGGACGCGAACACGACCGGCTCGATGCGCAGGTCCTGCACCCGGGCCAGCCCGGTGACCCGGCCGTGGTGGTCGGCGTGCGCCACCACCTCGCCGGCCTCGCGCAGCGCCGCGTCGGAGACCAGATCCAGCTCGCCGATCACCAGGTCGGCCTGGTAGCCGGCATCGCGCAGGACGTCGGCGCCGGCATCGACGCCGACCAGCACCGGACGGAACTCCCGGATGTAGTGCCGCAGCGCGCGCAGGTCGGACTTGTAGTCATAGCCCTTGGCGACCAGCAGGACGTGCCGGCCGCGGAACTTGGTGCTGAGCTCGGGCAGCCCGATGCCGTCGAGCAGCAGCTCCTTCTCGCGCTCCATGTGCTGCTGGGTGCTGGCGGCGAAGGCCTGCAGCTGGGCCGACAGGCCGGCCTTGGCGGCCCGCATCGCGGTGCGGATGGTGTCGGCGTCCTGCCGGGCGCCACGGGCGGCCACCCGGTCGCCGGCGTAGAGCACGTCGCCGTCCAGCCGCAGCCGGGCGCCCTCCTTCACCTCGGCGAAGATCTCGGCGCCGACCGCGTCCAGCAGGGCGATGTCGTTGTTGACCAGCACCTCGGGGCCGAGGTTGGGGTACCGGCCGGAGATGCTCGGCTGGGCGTTGACCACCACGCTGACGCCGGCAGCCACCAGGGCGTCAGCCGTCGAGCGGTCCAGATCGGCGATGTCGATGACGGCGATGTCGCCGACGTGCAGCCGGTTGAGCAGCCGGTTCACCCGCCGATCCAACCGGGCGGTCCCGCTGATGCCAGGCAGCGCGGCGTCACGGCGTCGGTCGGACTGCCTGAGTGCCAGTTTCATGAGTTTCGATGGTGCCATCCGGGCAGCGGATCGGGGCACTTCGCCACGCGGCGTCACTGCTTGGATCGCCGCCGGCCGCTCGATCCGGATCCGGACCCGGCGAACCTGGCGATGTCCTCGCGGGCGGCGTCGAGCAGCTGCGCGGCATGCTCGCGGGCCACCGCGCTGTCGTTGCCGGCCAGCATCCGGGCGAGCTCGGCCAGCCGGTCGGCGCCGGTGACCGACCGGATGTCGCTGCGGGTGACGCCACCGGCTGGCTTGGCTGGTTCCGCTGCCTTGGCTGTCTTGGCGGTTTCAGTGGACGGCCCGCCGGCAGCCGGCCCCTCAGCTGCCGGCCCCTCAGCTGCCTCGGCGATGGACTTGTCCACCACCAGGTGCCGGTCGGCGAAGGCCGCCACCTGCGCCAGATGGGTGACCACCACGACCTGGTGGTTGCGGGCCAGCCGCGCCAGCCGGCGGCCGATCTCGACCGCCGCCCGGCCTCCGACGCCGGCGTCCACCTCGTCGAAGACCATGGTGGGCACCGGGTCGGCGCCGGCCAGCGCCACCTCGATCGCCAGCATCACCCGGGACAGCTCACCGCCGGATGCGCCCCGCTGCACCGGCAGCGCCGGGGCGTCCGGATGCGGCCGCAGGGTGATCTCCACCTCGTCCACGCCGTCCGGGCCGGCGCCGACCGGCTGGCCGCCGATCACGACCTGCGGGGCGGACTCAGCCGGATGACGGGGCCGCACCTGGACCCGCACCGTCGCCGCGGCCATCGCCAGGCCGGCCAGCTCGGCGGTGATCAGCTCCGACAGCTTCTCGGCGGCCAGCCGGCGTTGCTCGGACACCTCGGCGGCCAGCTCGGTGAACCGGGCGGCGGCGTGATCGCGCTCGGCGGCCAGTGCGGCCAAAGCCTCGTCGGAGGTGTCGGCGGCTGCCAGCCGTTGCTCGGCCTCGGCCGCCCAGTCCAGCACCGCCTCGATGCCGCCGGAGGCCCCGTACCTCGCCCCGGCATCGCCGAACCTGCCCCCGGCCTCGCCGATCGGGCCCGCGCCGTACCGGCGGATCAGGCCGTTGAGCGCGGCGCGGCGCTCGTGCACCGCGGCCAGCCGGGCCGGGTCCGCCTCCAGCTGCGCCTGGTAGCCGGCCAGGTCGCTGCCGATGTCGGTGGCCGCCGCGGCCAGTTCCGCGAGCCGGCCGGTCAGCTGGTCCAGGGCGGCGTCGGTGCCCGCGACCTGGCCCAGCGCCCGGCTGGCCGCCGCGATCAGGGTCTGGACGTCGGGAGTGTCGCCCACCGGGTCGTCCGGGTCGCCGAGCAGGGCGGCGTGCGCGGTGCGCGCCGCGATCCGCAGCGCGTCCGAGTGCTCCAACCGGGCGGCCAGGGCGGCGAGCTCGACGTCCTCGCCCGGCTGGGGCGCCACCCGCGCGATCTCGTCCAGGCCGTGCTGGAGCAACTCGGCCTCGCGCGCCAGCTCGCGGGCGGCGCCGGTCCGGCGGGTCAGCTCGGCCGCGGCGGCCCGCCACTGGCCGAACGCCGCGCGGCAGTCCTGCAGGTCCACACCGGCGAACCGGTCCAGGGTCAGCCGCTGCTCGGCCGGTTGGGTCAGCCGCCGCTGGTCGCTCTGGCCGTGCACCGCCAGCAGGTCCTCGGCCAGCCTGGCCAGCACGGTCGCCGGCACCGAGGCGCCGCCGGCGACGGCCCGGGACCGGCCGGCTGCCGTGATCACCCGGCGCAGCACCAGGCTGCCGTCGGAGTCCAGGTCGCCGCCGGCCTCGGTCACCACCAGCGCGGCCGGTGACCCCTCGCCGACCAGCAACCGTCCCTCGACGCTGGCCGAGTCCACCCCGGCACGCAGCCTGGACGAGTCGGCCCGGCCGCCGAACAGCAGCGCCAGCCCGGTGACCACCATCGTCTTGCCCGCGCCGGTCTCGCCGGTCACCACGGTCAGCCCGGGCCCCAGCTCGAGCACCGCGTCGGAGATGACGCCGAGCCCACGAATCCGGATCTCCTCCAGCATCTGCCGGCCAGCCTCCTGTCGCTATGTGGTCCTGCGGCCGTCGCGAAAGCTGCGAACCGGCAGCTGGAACTTGGCGACCAGCCGCTCGCCGAACGGCGTCGGGTGCGGCCGGGCGATGGTCAGGGTCTGTGCCGAGCGCTCGATCCGCAAGACGGCGCCCGGCGGCAGCGGATGCGACCGGCGGCCGTCGCAGCTCAGCACGCCGAACTGGTCGGCCCCGACCAGCTCGATCCCGATCTGCGAGCCCGGGGCGACCACCAGCGGGCGCTGGAACAGCGCGTGCGCGGCATTGGGCACCAGCAGCATCGCCTCGACGTTGGGCCAGACGATCGGGCCGCCGACCGAGAACGCGTAGGCGGTCGACCCGGTCGGGGTCGCGCAGATCACCCCGTCGCAGCCGAACCTCAGCAGCGGCCGGTCATCGACCGACACGGCCACCTCCAGCATCTTCTCCCGATGGCTCTTCTCCACCGACGCCTCGTTCAGCGCCCAGTCCTCGGCGAGCAGCTCCCCGTCCAGGGTCACGGTGACCTGCAGGGTGAACCGCTCCTCCACCTCGTAGTGGCCGTCCACGATCGCGGTGACGGTCGCGTCCAGGGCGTCGACCTCGGTCTCGGCCAGGAAGCCGACGTGGCCCAGGTTCACCCCCAGCAGCGGGATGCCGGCCCTGCGGGCGTGTTCGGCGGCGCGCAGGAAGGTCCCGTCGCCGCCGAGCACCAGCGCCACCTCGGCGTCCTTGGCGATCTGGCTCTCGTCCAGCAGGCTGACCGCGCCCAGCTCGCCGTCCTCGGCGATGTCGGCCGCCTCGGACGGGCTGATGCGCACCTCGAAGCCGGCGTCGCCCAGGCGCGCGATGAGGCTCCTGGCCAGCTCGCGGATGTCCGAGCGGCCGGTGTGCGCCACCAGCAGGACGGACCTCATGCGTCCTGCCCCGCGACGGCGGAGATCGCTGCCGGATCGGGCGGGTCGGCGTCCTGGCGCAGCCAGAGGAAGAATTCCACGTTGCCGCTCGGCCCGGGCAGCGTGCTGCGGGCCACCCCGGCGGTCCCCCAGCCGAGCTCCTGGGCCGCGCGGGCAATGGTGAGCACCGACTCCGCGCGCAGGTCGGGCTCGCGCACTACGCCGCCCCGGCCCAGCCGGGCCCGGCCCACCTCGAACTGGGGCTTCACCATCGGGACCAGGTCGGTGGCCGTGCAGGCGGCGAGCGCCGGCAGCACCAGCCCCAGGGAGATGAAGGACAGGTCCGCGACGGTCAGCTCGACAGGCCCGCCGATCTGCTCCGGGGTCAGCGTCCGGACGTTGGTGCGGTCGTGCACGATCACCCGCGGATCCGATTGCAGCGCCCAGGTCAGCTGCCCGTAGCCGACATCCACCGCGACCACCTCGCGGGCGCCGCGCCGCAGCAGGACGTCGGTGAAGCCTCCGGTGGACGCGCCGGCGTCCAGGCAGCGCCGGCCGGCCACCTGCAGGCCGGCGAACTCGGCCAGCGCGCCGGCCAGCTTGTGCGCGCCGCGGGAGGCATAGCCGGGGTCCTCGGTATCGGTGACCACCCGGATGGGGGTGTCCTGCTCGACACCGGTGGCGGCCTTGGTGGCGACGTTGCCGCGCACCTGCACCCGGCCGGCGTCGATCAGCTCACCCGCCTGCTCGCGCGACCGGGCCAGCTGGCGACGCACCAGCTCGGCGTCCAGGCGCAACCGGCGGACCATCGGCAGCGGCTCAGGCCTGGTCCAGCTCGGCGAGCGCGCCCTGCAGCTCGCGGTGCAGCGCGTCCAGCCGGGTCACAGCATCGGCGAGCGGCCCGTCGCTGACTCCTGCGATGTCGTGGCCGGCGGTGGAGATCCGCGCCAGCAGCTCGTCGCCGCCGAGGCTGTCGCCGGGCGCGCGAGCGGTGCTGGGATCGGTCACGCCCCCAGGTTACGTGCTGGGGTGGTGCTGGGCCCGGCTATCCACAGCCTCAGCCCGGCGCGTGTCCGAGGCCGAACCGCTCGATGAGCTGGGTGGAGGCGGCCTCGGCTCCGCTTATCCGGCTCACCGCGATGCCCGCGTCGAGCAGCCGCCAGCTGGCTACTGCCAATGCCCGGACGCCGTCCAGGCCGTCTCCGTCCGTACCGGCCGGCGGCTCCAGGCTGAGCAGCAGGTCCGCTCCGGAGATCCGGACCCGGGCCGAACCGCAGCCGACCAGCTCACCGGCGCCGGTCACCTCCGGATGCGGGTGCAGCAGCGCCGAGACGTCCCAGCCGAGGTAGTCCGGCCGGTGCAGCAGCGGCGCGGTGAGCAGGGCCGCCGGGTCGGTGACGCCGCTGAACACCAACAGCGAGTCGCAGTCGGCCCGGCGGGCGCCTTCGATGTCGGTGTCCAGCCGGTCGCCCACCACGATCGGGTTGCGGGCCTGCGAGCGCTCGACGCTCTCGGCATGCATCGCCGGATCGGGCTTGCCGGTGGCAGCGGGCGTCCGGCCGGTCGCATGCCGCAGCGCCGCGACCAGCGATCCGTTGCCGGGCAGCGGCCCGCGCGGGGACGGCACGGTCGCATCGAGGTTGGTCGCCAGCCACGGAACACCGCGGCCGATGGCCACCGCTCCCTCGGCCAGCGCGTGCCAGTCCAGGCCGGGGAAGAAGCCCTGCACCACGGCAGCGGGCTGCTCCTCGGCCGAGAACACCGGGGTCAGCCCTCGCTCGACGAGCGCGTCGATCAGCCCGGTGGTGCCCAGCACCAGCACCGCGGCGCCGGCGGGCAGCCGGTCCGCCAGGTAGTGCGCGGCTGCCTGGGCCGAGTTGACCACCTCGTCGGCGGCCGCGGGCACCCCGACCCGGCGCAGCAGCCCGGCGACCTGGTCCGGGGTGCGCGAGGCGTTGTTGGTGACGAAGGCCAGCCGCATACCTGCCTGGCGCGCCGAGGCCAGCGCCGGCGCGGCCCCGGCGACCGGCTGCTCGCCGAGGTAGACGACGCCGTCGAGGTCCAGCAGCGCCACGTCGTAACGGGTGGCCAGCGGCTGGTGCGAGCCGATCATTCGTGGTGCTCCACTTCCCGGTGCTGAGTTGGGGGTCGCCGGCCGCTAGCATCGGCGCTCGTGACTGATCCTCTCGCCGCAGGCCGTGGCTTGTCGCTCGCCCCGTTCCGCGCCGTTCGGTTCACCGCGGACGCCGACTCGCTGGGGCGGCAGCTGTCGCCGCCCTACGACGTCATCTCCGACGCCGCCCGGGCGGCCCTGGTCGAGGCGAGCCCGACCAACGTGGTTCGGTTGATCCTTCCAGAGGAGGACGAGGCGCGGTTCGGCGACGGTGACCGTTACGCCGGCGCGAAGGCGGTCCTGCAGGAGTGGCTGGGCAGCGGGGTGCTCGCCGTCGATGACGAGGCCGCCCTGTTCGTCTACGAGATGAGCGCTCCGGACGGCTCGGTGACCCGGGGACTGCTGGGGGCGGTCGAGCTGCGCGATCCCGACGACGGGGTCATCCTGCCGCACGAGAACACCATGGCAGGGCCCGTGTCGGACCGGCTGGCGCTGATGAGCGCGACCGAGGCCAATCTCGAGCCGATCTACCTGGTCTACGACGGTGGCGGGGCGGCGTCGGAGCTGGTGGCCTCGGTCAGCGACCAGGAGCCCACCAGCACGGCGACCACGCCGGACGGCATCCGGCACCGGTTGTGGACGGTCACCGACCCGGACGCGCATGCCGCGGTCGCCACCGATCTCGTCGGCCGGCGGGCGCTGATCGCCGACGGGCATCACCGCTATGCGACCTACCGGCAGCTGCAGGCCGACCATAGCGGCGAGCCCGGGCCCTGGGACCGCGGCCTGACGCTGCTGGTCGACACCTCGTCCTACGGGCCCCAGGTGCATCCGATCCACCGGGTCGTGGCGCTCGGCTGGACCCGGCTCCTGGAGCTGACCGAGGGCGCGGCGGAGATCAGCGAGCCGATGTCGGTCGCTGCGGCGGAGAAGCTGCTGGCCCAGACGGAGGGCTTCGCCGTCGTCTTGGCCCACGAGGACGAGGCGGTGGTCCTGTCGCGGCTGTCGGAGGAGCTCACCCGAGAGGCGCTGGGCGCCGATGCTGACACCGCGCTGGGCAAGCTCGACATCACGGTGTTGCACCGGGTGCTGGTCGAGCGGGTGTGGCAGCTGAGCGACACGGTGGACAACGTCGGGTATGCCCACAGCGTCTCCGAAGCGCTGGAGCAGGCGCTGCATGCCGGACGGACCGCGGTGCTGGTGCGTGCCACCCCGGTACAGGCGGTGGCTGCGGTGGCCGCGGCCGGCGCGCGCATGCCGCGCAAGTCCACGCTGTTCACCCCGAAGCCGGCCTCAGGCATGGTTCTCAGGCGGTTCGCCGACCAGTAGCCGGCGCGGAACTCCGCCCTGGCGGTGGGCCAGTCGTGGGCAGAACTCCCCGGCGCTTCGCCGGCCCGGCGCGGGCGAACTCCCACCCCGGTGGTACGCCGACCGGTGGGCAGTCGGGCTGGTCGAGGCGCTGACGGGTTCTGCCGGACCTTCGGCTCAGAGCAGGTCTGCCGCCCGATCGGCCGCGTCGGTCTCGTCCTCGACGTCGGCCTTCGCGGCCGCGCCGAACCACTGGATCGCTTCCTCGGTCCGGCCGGCCGCCTCCAGCGCGTCGGCATAGGCGTAGCAGAGCCTCGCGCTGCCCGGCCTGGGGTTGGCCGGGTCGAGCCCCGCCCCCCGCTCCAGCACCGCGAGCGCGGCGTCCAGCTGATTCAGGTCCCGGCGGGCGCCGGCCACCACGATGAGCAGCTCGGCGCGGGTGCTGAAGTCGAGTTTCGGCAGCGCGGGGTCGTCCAGGGCTTTGAGCGCCCGCTCCGGACGGCCCAGCGCCCGCTCGCAGTCGGCCATCACCGCGATGTAGCTGGCGTCGCCGGAGATCCGGCGGGCCGCCCGCAGCTCGGACAGGGCTTCGGCCCACTCGCCGGCGTGGTAGGCCGCGAGCCCGGTCGCCTCGCGGACGGCAGCGACCCGGGCGCCACGGCCTCGGGCGGCGCGGGCGTGTTCCAGGGCCTTGTGCGGTTCGGTGTCGATCAGCTGACCGGCGGCGACCAGGTGCGCGCCGACGAACTCGGCGGCCAGCTTGCTAAGCGAGCGCAGCTCCGAGCGGACCGAGGGGTCCAGGAGTTTGGGATCGGCGCCCGGAGGAATGGCGATCTCCACGCCGCGGGTCGGACGCGAGCCCCGGGTCGATTCGTAGTCCTCCTCGTCCCGGTTGCTGCGGCTTCGACCGGCACCGTCCGCGGGGCGGGTGTACCGCCCGGATCCTGAGGAGCGGCCGCCGTCGTCGAACCGGCCGGCGCCCGATCGCGCGGGACCGCCGGACCTGGAGGGAGCACCGGACCGCGCGGGACGACCACCCTCGCCAAATCGCTCGCCACCGGACCGCGCGGGACGGCCACCCTCGCCAAATCGCTCGCCGGACCTCGCAGGACGACCACCCTCGCCAAATCGCTCGCCGGACCTCGCAGGACGACCGCCGTCCGCAAACCGACCACCACCTGATCCAGCGGGACGACCACCCTCGGAACGTCCAGCGCTGTAGGACCGGTTGCCGGCCGGGCGCTCGGAGCGCCCGTACCGCGAGCCGGCAGGAGAATCTGACGCCGAATCCGTGCCACGGCTGCCGCCGCTCGACGGCCGACCGGTCCGCCGCTCACCGTCATCGGCGCGACGGGCTGGCCGGTCCGCGCCGCGGTCGCCCTCGTTCCTGCGCGCACCCGATCCCCGGCTGTCGTCCCGGCGCGGAGCGCTGAAGCCACCTGGCTCCCACCAGTTCGACGCTGATCCGGATTGTTCCCGTGGCGCCGAGCGCGTCGGCCGGGCATCCCGGGAAGGAGCAGGCCTTCCGGTTCGCTGCGACGGGCGGTCGGCCCGCGGCTGGGAGGACTCACTGCGGCGGTAGCCGGCTCCGGACTCCGGGCGGCCTGAGGATCCGAAGCGGTCGCGGGACTGGCCACCGGTCCGGTCGCCCCCGGCAGCACCAAAACGGCCCTGTGACCCGCCACTCGGGCGATCGCCAGCACCGAAGCGGTCGCGAGATCCACCGGTCCGGTCGCTTGGGGCGCCGAAACGGTCGCGGGACTGGCCGCCGGAGCGATAGCCGCCCCCCGAGCCGGCCTGCGTGCCCTGCCCGCGCTGACCAGCTCCGCCAGCGGCGGAACGGCCAGCGGCAGGGCGGCCGGAGCCACCCTGCCTCGGCGGGGTGTCACCATAGCCAGCGCCTCGGCCGGCGCCGTCACGACCGCCGGCGCCGCGTGAGCCAGCCGATCCGGCCCTGCCGCGATCACCGCCGGCAGGAGCGCCCCGCCCGTCTCGACGCGCGTGGGAGCCGCCGCGGCCCGATCCGTACTCAGCCATGTTCCTCATCCTGCTCGTGTGACATGAAAAAGGGCCAGCCCGTCCGGCATAAACCGAACGGCCTGGCCGCAAAAACAACCAAGGTCGTCCGGCAATGCCGAACGACCTTGGTCGAAAGTGTGTCCGGCGACGTCCTACTCTCCCACGCAGTGGCCCGCGCAGTACCATCGGCGCTGAGAGGCTTAGCTTCCGGGTTCGGGATGGGACCGGGCGTTTCCCTCTCGCTATGGTCGCCGAAACTCTATGGAGATATACCGGTCCGCACCGTCATGAGCACAAGCTCAGACGGGGACCGTACCTCGGGAACCGCACAGTGGACGCGTAGCATTTTTGTGGCAAATCCTCGGCCTATTAGTACCAGTCAGCTCCAAACATTACTGTTCTTCCACTTCTGGCCTATCAACCCGGTGGTCTAGCCGGGGGCCTTACTCCATTAAGGATGGGAGTCCTCATCTTGAAACGAGCTTCCCGCTTAGATGCTTTCAGCGGTTATCCCTTCCGAACGTAGCTAATCAGCAGTGCCCTTGGTAGGACAACTGACACACCAGAGGTTCGTCCGTCCCGGTCCTCTCGTACTAAGGACAGCCCTTCTCAAATTTCCTGCGCGCGCAGCGGATAGGGACCGAACTGTCTCACGAC
>NZ_DASVSG010000060.1:0-4358 GCF_036388195.1 Jatrophihabitans sp.
GCGCGTGCCGGCCCTCCATGACCTCCGCGACGCGGTAGAGCACCTGGCCGCGGTTGTAGGCGGTGGCCCCGGACCAGCCGGCGAACGCCTTGCGGGCCGCCGTCACCGCGTCGCGGACGTCCTTGCGGGACGCCTGCGCGGCGTGCGCGAGCAGCCGGCCGGTCGGATCGCTGACCGGGTAGGAGCGCCCGGACTCCGACCGGGGGAACGCGCCGCCGATGTAGAGCTTGTAGGTCTTGCGGACGGCGAGGCGCTGAGCGGGCTCGCCGGCGGCTGGCTTGCTGGGCACTCAGGCCTCGCTCTCGAGGTAGGCGGCGAGGCCATGGCGCCCGCCTTCACGTCCGAAGCCGGACTCGGTGTAGCCGCCGAACGGGGAGGTCGGGTCGAACCGGTTGAACGTGTTGGCCCAGACCACCCCGGCCCGCAGCCGGTTGGCCATCCACAGGATGCGCGAGCCCTTCTCCGTCCAGATCCCGGCCGAGAGCCCGTACGGGGTGTTGTTGGCCTTGTCGACGGCCTCCTGCGGCGTCCGGAAGGTCAGCACCGTCAGCACCGGCCCGAAGATCTCCTCCTGGGCGATCCGGCTGGCCTGGCTGGCGCCGGTGAACACCGTCGGCGGGAACCAGAACCCCCGGTCGGGCAGGATGCAGGCCGGCGACCAGCGGGTGGCGCCCTCGGCCTCGCCGACGTCGGCCAGCTCCCGGACCCGGGCCAGCTGGACCGCGGAGTTGATCGCGCCGATGTCGGTGTTCTTGTCCAGCGGATCACCCAGCCGCAGCGTCTGCAAGCGTTCCTGCAGGGCCGCGACGACCTCGTCGTGCACCGATTCCTGCACCAGCAACCGCGAGCCCGCGCAGCACACATGGCCCTGGTTGAAGAAGATCCCGGTGACGATCCCCTCGACCGCCTGGTCGATGGCGGCGTCGTCGAAGACGATGTTCGCGGCCTTGCCACCCAGCTCCAGCGACAGCCGCTTGCCCGAGACGGCGACCGAGCGCTGCAGCTCCTTGCCGACCGCCGTCGAGCCGGTGAAGGCGAGCTTGTCCACCCCGGGCTGCTCGACCAGCGCCTGCCCGACCGCCGGGCCGCCGGCCAGCACGTTCACCACGCCCGGCGGCAGGTCGCACTCGGCGATGATCTCGGCCAGCGTCAGCGCGGTCAGCGGCGTGGTCTCGGCGGGCTTGAGCACCACGGTGTTGCCGGTGGCCAGCGCCGGAGCGATCTTCCAGGCTGCCATCAGCAGCGGGAAGTTCCACGGAATGATCTGGCCGGCCACCCCGACCGGGCGCGGGTTCGGGCCGTAGCCGGCGTAGCCGAGCTTGTCGGCCCAGCCGGCGTAGTAGAAGAAGTGCGCGGCGGCGTTGGGGATGTCGACGTCGCGGGATTCCTTGATCGGCTTGCCGTTGTCCAGCGATTCCAGCACCGCCAGCTCGCGGCCACGCTCCTGGATGGCCCGGGCGATCCGGAACAGGTACTTGGCGCGCTCGGAGCCCGGCAGCCGCGACCAGCTGCCCTCATAGGCACGCCGGGCGGCGGCCACCGCGTCGGCGACGTCGGCCTCGTTGGCCTCGGCGATCTCGGCCAGGGGCTCCTCGGTCGCCGGGTTGATGGTCTTGACCGCCTCGCCGCGGCCGTCGCGGAACTCGCCGTCGACGTAGATGCCGTACGAGGGCTTGAGCCGGGCGATCGCGCGCGATTCCGGGGCCGGGGCGTACTCGAACGCGGTCACGTCAGTCCTTCCGGTGGTCAGCCCTGCCGGCTGCGGGGCGCCGGCGGGCGGCTCGGTCGTTGCCATCGCCGGCCTCAGTCGATCGAGACGTAGTCGGGGCCGTCGTAGGCGCCGGTGCTGAGCTTGTGCCGCTGCAGCAGCAGGTCGTTGAGCAGCGAGGACGCGCCGAACCGGAACGTCCGCGGGTCAAGCCACCGCTGTCCGGCCACCTCGTTGACCATCACCAGGTAGCGGATCGCCTCCTTGGTGGTGCGGATCCCGCCGGCCAGCTTCACCCCGCGCACCTGCCCGGTGCGCGCCGCGAAGTCCCGGACGGCCTGCAGCAGAACCAGCGCCACCGGCGGCGTCGCGGCCGGGGTCACCTTGCCGGTCGAGGTCTTGATGAAGTCGCCACCGGCCAGCAGCGCCAGCCAGGACGCCCGGCGGACCGCGTCCAGGGTGACGAGCTCGCCGGTCTCCAGGATCACCTTCAGGTGAGCGTTACCGCACGCCTGCTTGACCGCCACGATCTCCTCGAAGACCTTCAGGTAGTGCCCGGCCAGGAACGCCCCCCGGTCGATCACCATGTCGATCTCGGCGGCGCCGGCTGCCACCGCTTCGGCGACGTCGACCAGCTTGGTCGCCAGCGCGGCCCGGCCGGACGGGAACGCGGTGGCCACCGAGGCGACCTGCACCCCGGAGCCGCGCAGCGCGTGGACCGCGACCGGCACCATGTCGGGATAGACGCAGACCGCGGCCACCGACGGAACGCTGGCATCCGAGGGGTCCGGACGGACCGCCTTGCCGCACAGCGAGCGAACCCTGCCCGGGGTGTCGGAGCCCTCCAGGGTGGTCAGGTCGACCATCCGGATCGCCGTGTCGATCGCCCAGGCCTTGGCGGTGGTCTTGATGCTCCGGGTGGCCAGCGCCGCGGCGCGGGCCTCGGCGCCGACCTGGTCGACGCCCGGCAGGCCGTGCAGGAACCGGCGCAGCGAGGCGTCGTCGCGGCCGGCGTCGGCCAGGGCGGACGCGACCGGGCTGGCCGCGCCGAGGCTGACGGCGCTCGGCTGGCTGAAGGTGACACTCACGGCCGTCAGTCTAGGTCGTGGACGCCGCCGGTCGCGTCCGCCGCCGGGATGCGCCGCTAGGCTCCTGGCGTGCAGACCGTCGTGGTGGACCATCCGATCGTGCGAACCCGCCTGTCCGTCATGCGGAACGAGACCAGCAGCAACCCCGAGTTCCGGGCGGCGTTGCGCGAGCTGGCGACGCTGCTGGTCTATGAGGCAACCCGGGAGCTGCCGGTGGTCCAGGTGCCGATCCAGACGCCGGTCGGCCCGACCCTGGGCACCACGCTGGCCAACCCGCCGCTGCTGGTGCCGGTGCTGCGAGCAGGTCTCGGCATGGCCGAAGCGGCGTTCAACCTGCTGCCCGAATCGCAGATGGGCTTCGTCGGCCTGGCCCGGGACGAGCAGACCCATCTGCCGGCCGCGTACATGGCCTCGCTGCCGGACTCGCTGGCGGGCCGGCCGGTGCTGCTGCTGGATCCGATGCTGGCCACCGGCGGCTCGCTGGTGCATTGTTGCGAGCTGCTCGCCACGCGCGGGGCAAGCGACATCACGGTGATCTGCGCGCTGGCCGCTCCGGAGGGGATAGCGGCGGTCGAGCGCAGCGGCCTGGCGGGGCGGCTGTTCACCGCCAGCGTCGATGAGGGCCTGAACGCCGACGCCTACATCGTGCCCGGGCTCGGGGACGCCGGAGACCGGCAATTCGGGCCCCGTTAACCGGCTATTCGGGCTCCGTTAAGCGGTTGCGGCGACTCTGTATCAGGTGAGAGGTTTAACCCCTCCTCAGCCTGGACATATAACTGAGGAATCACATCCGGCTCGACTGCCGTTGCCCAGTGCAACGTTTCCACCGGCAAAGACGTCTTAGTCGGTAGAGCGCAGCCGCGCCGGCCGTCAGGAGTTCGCTGCATGTTCGAAGAGGTTCCGCGAGAACGCCGCGGGGTGGCCCGATTGGTGCCCATCCGGCGGGTGGTTCTCGGCCCGTTCGTGCTCGGCGGCGGCATGCTGCTCGCCGCGGTCGGCGGTTCGGTGGCAGTCGCGGCAGCCGCGGCCACCATGATCACCGCCTCGGCGATCGGGTCCAGTGACACCCCGGCCCGGCCCGGCCAGCCGGTGTCCTCGGCCAGCAGCACCCAGCAGACCCTCGCCGCCCGGCGCCCCCCGGTGCGCCACCACCACCGGGCCACGCCCGTAGCGCCGACCGCTGCCGGCCTGGTCACCGTCGCGCGCCCGAGCAGCCCGCCTCCGGCAGCCGTGGCGCCCGTCCCGACCAGCGCTGCGCTGCCCGCTCCGGCCTCGACGGCGACCAGCCGTCCGCCGGTCCGCAGCGCCGGCCCGAGCGCGACGCCGTCCGGCCCGGCCAGCAGCCCGTCGCCGACGCCCTCGCCGTCGAGCAGTGCTCCGCTGGGCAACGCGGTGGTCCGGGTCAGCGGGTACGACCCGGCCAGCGAGCGGCTGGCCTACCAGTTCGCCGTCGTGCAGGCCGGGGCCGGGACCGGCGGCAGCGACCTGTACCTCGTCATCGATCCCGACACCTTCACCGCGGCGTTGGCGCCCGCGGTCGCCATCACCTCCGGAGGCGGCAT
>NZ_DASVSG010000061.1:0-9431 GCF_036388195.1 Jatrophihabitans sp.
GCCCGCCCAGCGGCAAGCGCCCGCCCAACGCCAGGTGCCTGGCCCGCAGGACCGGCCGCGACGCGCTCCGGCCGAGCGGCCGGCCCGGACCCAGCGACTCTCTGACAGCCAGCGACCGACCCAGCGTCAACGATCAACCGACAGCCCCAGAACCACCCAACGCCACCAGCCCCAGCGGCCCACCCACGTCCCCCGGCCCGCGGGCATCAAGCGGCGGCCGGCCGGCCGGCCCCAGACCATGCGGCTGGGCAGGTCCCTGCGGCGGCTGTGGGCCAGCGTCGCGGTGGTGAGCCTGCTGCTGGCCGTGGTGGTGGTCCGGCTGGTGTGGTTGCAGGGCATGGACGCCGCCGGCTACGCGCTGGCAGCCTCGGACGAGAAGCGCGAGTTCGTCACCCTGCATGCCGCCCGCGGCTCGATCCTCGACCGTAACGGGGTGCCGCTGGCCTACACCGCGGACGCCAAGGACATCGTGGCCGACCCGACGATGATCCCCGCCACCAGCCGGCTGGACTACGCGACCATGCTCGCCCCGCTGATCGGCAAGTCGGTGATAGCCGTGGCCGACCAGCTGACCTCCAACTCGCACTACGCGCTGCTGGCGACGGCGCTCTCGCCGGCCGCCGCCAAGCAGATCGAGGAGCTGCGGCTGGACGGCAAGCCGCTGCCCGGCATCTTCGCCCAGGCCACCTCGCAGCGGCTCTATCCCGGCCAGCGCACCGCCGCGAACGTGATCGGCCTGGTCAAGGCCGACGGCGCCGGCGCGGCCGGCATCGAGTACAGCTACGACGCGCTGCTGCGCGGCTCCGACGGCTCGGTGAGCTATCAGAAGGACTCGGTCGGCAACGTCAACCCGGCCGGGCCGATCAAGCGCAAGGCGGCCACCGACGGCGGCATGGTGCGGCTGACCATCGACCAGGACCTGCAGTACCTCACCCAGAAGTACCTCGACGACTCGATCAGGCAGTCCGGGGCCCGCGGCGGCCAGGTGGCGATCCTGGACGCCCGGACCGGCCAGGTGCTGGCGCTGGCCTCCAACGGCTCGTTCGATCCGCAGGACCCGCGCACCATCAAGGACGGGCAGTCACTCAACCCCAACGTCCAGCAGGTCTTCGAGCCGGGATCGGTCAACAAGATCGTCCCCATCGCCGCGGCGCTGGAGAAGGGCCTGATCCACCCCCGCTCCGTGCTCAAGGTCCCGGACAGCATCTCCACCGGCGGCATCACCGTCCACGATGCCTGGTGGCATCCGACGCAGCGGTTCACCGCGACCGGCGTGCTGGCCGAGTCCTCGAACGTCGGCACCCTGATGATCGCCGACAAGGTCGGCAAGCCGACCTTCAACGAGTACCTGCACCGGTTCGGCCTCGGTCAGAGGACCGGCGTGGAGCTGCCGGGCGAGAGCGCCGGGCTGCTGCCGGAGATGGACAGCTGGTCCGATTCCACCTTCGCCAACCTGCCGATCGGGCAGGGGGTGGCGATGACGTCGCTGCAGCTCGCCTCGATGTACCAGACGGTGGCCAACGACGGGGTGCGGGTCCCGCCGCGGATCGTGTCCTCGGTGACCAACCCGGACGGATCGGTGACGCCGACCGCCCAGCCGCCCGGCATCCGGGTGCTGTCGAGCCCGACCGCTCGGACCCTGCGCACCATGCTGGAGTCGGTGACGCTCAAGGGCGGCACGGGGGTCAAGGCGGCCGTTCCCGGGTACCGGGTGGCGGGCAAGACCGGGACCGCCCAGCAGCCGGATCCGGTGACCGGCCGGTACTCCAACTCGCGCTACTGGCTCACCTTCGCCGGCATGGCGCCGGCGGACAACCCCCGGTTCGCCATCGCCATCATGATCGACAACCCGGCGGGCGGCATGCACGGTGGCGACGTGGCAGCCCCGCTGTTCCGCCGCATCGCCGCGTACCAGCTGTCGGCGGCCAAGATCCCGCCCAGCGGATCGCGCTCCGTCCTCGTGCCGCTGACCCTCGACTAGCCGCCGTCGGCCGGGGCCACCATGGTGAGGAGCGAGCGGCGGAATGCGGCCGGAGACGCATCGGTAACGTGGGCAGGCGTGGCGTTCCCGCAGCGAGGTCAGCCGGACGGACCGGGGCTCCGTCCGACCCGGTTGACCCCCCGCCCGCTGGACGAGCTGGCAGCTCTGCTCGGAGCTGCCGTGGCCGGTCCGGCGTCGGGCGTCGCGGTCTCCGGAGTGAGCCTCAGCTCGGCGCAGGTGCGTCCGGGCGACCTGTTCGCGGCGCTGCCCGGCGCCACCCTGCACGGGGTGACCTATGCGGCCCAGGCGCTGGCCGCCGGCGCGGTGGCGGTGTTCACCGATCCGCGCGGGGCCGCCGAGCTGGCCGGCTACCGCATCCCCCCGCCGGTGCTGGTGACGCCCGATCCCCGCTCGGCGCTGGGCCGGCTGTCGTCCGAGGTGTACGCAAACCCCTCCCGCGCGCTGCCGGTGTTCGGCGTCACCGGAACCAGCGGCAAGACCACCACGACGTCGCTGGTCCGGGCCGGGCTGGCTGCGGCCGGGCAGCGGTCCGGGCTGATCGGGACGGTCGGGGTGTTCCTCGACAACGAGACCGTCAAGACCCCGTTCACCACGCCGGAGGCGCCGCAACTGCAGGCGCTGCTGGCGGTGATGCGCGAGCGCGGGCTGGACAGCGTCTCGATGGAGGTGTCCTCGCACGCGCTGCGGCTGGGCCGGGTGGACGGCACCGAGTTCGCGGTGGCCGCCTTCACCAACCTCTCCCAGGACCATCTGGACTTCCACTCCGACATGGAGGACTACTTCCAGGCCAAGGCGCTGCTGTTCGACGGCCGGGCCGCGCGCGAGATCGTGATGATCGACGACGAGTGGGGGCGCCGGCTGGTGCGGCCGGGGACGGTCACGGTCAGCGTCTCCGACACCGCCGCGGACTGGCATGCCACGGACCTGGACGTGCTGGCGGACGGCAGCACCCGGTTCACGGCGCACGGCCCGGGCCGGCGGTTCCCGGCCGGTTGCCGGATTCCGGGCGGCTACAACATCGCCAACGCCCTGCTGGCCTTCGCGATCCTGGCCGAGGCCGGCGTCGAGGTGGCCGAGGTGGCGCCCGCGGTGGCCGGCGCGCAGGTCCGGGGACGGATGGAGCGGCTGGACGGTGACCAACCGTTCCTGGTCGTCGTCGACTACAGCCACAAGCCCGCCGGGGTCGCCGGGGCGCTGCGGGCGCTGCGGCCGCTGACCGCCGGGCGGCTGATCATCGTGCTGGGCTGCGGCGGTGACCGGGACCGGGGCAAGCGCCGGGTGATGGGCGAGGTCGCCGCCACCGAGGCGGACGTGCTGATCGTGACCGATGACAATCCCCGGTCGGAGGCGGCGGCCGAGATCCGGGAGGCGATGGTCGAGGGCGCCTGCTCGGTGCCGGCCGGGCAGCGCGCCCGGCTCGTGGAGGAGGGTGATCGGCGCGATGCCATCGTGCGGGCCATCGGGCTGGCCGGGCCCGGCGACACCGTCCTGATCGCGGGCAAGGGGCACGAGACCGGGCAGGAGGTCGCGGGCGTGCTGCTGCCCTTCGACGACGTCTCGGTGGCTCGGGATGCCCTGGCGGCGTTGGGGTATTCCGAGCAGGCCCAGTGCGCGTCGGCCACCGGCGGGGACGGATCGTGAGCCGTCCATGATCGAGTTGAGCCTGGCCGAGATCGCCGGGATCGTCGGCGGCCGGCTGCTGGCCGCCGACCCGGAGCGCACCGTGTCCGGCAAGGTCGAGTTCGACAGCCGCAAGGTGGTCCCGGGCGACCTGTTCCTGGCCATCGCCGGCAACCGGGTGGACGGCCACGACTATGCCGAGGCCGCGGTGCAGGCCGGGGCGGTCGCGGTGCTGGCCAGCCGCCCGGTGCCCGCTCCGGCGATCCTGGTGGCGGACCCGATCGAGGCGATCACCGAGCTGGCCCGGACGGTGGCGCGGCGGCTGCCCGCGCGCATCATCGGGATCACCGGGTCCTCGGGCAAGACCTCGACGAAGGACCTGCTGGCGCAGGTGCTGGCCGGCGCCGGGGCCACGGTCGCCACGCCCGCATCGTTCAACAACGAGCTCGGCTATCCGTACACGGTGCTGCTGGCGGATGAGAAGACCGAGTTCCTGGTGCTGGAGACGTCGGCGCGGGGGGTCGGCCACATCCGGCACCTGACCGGCATCGCCGCGCCCCGGCTGGCCGCGGTGCTCAATGTCGGCAGCGCTCACCTGTCGGAGTTCGGCAGCGTCGAGACGATCGCCCTGGCCAAGGGCGAGCTGGTCGAGGCGCTGCCCGACGCCGCCGACGGCGGGGTCGCGGTGCTCAACGCCGACGATCCGCTGGTCGCGGCGATGGCCACCCGCACCAGCGCCCGGGTGGTGACCGCGGGTGAGCGCCAGGACGCCGACGTGCGCGCCGAGCAGGTCAGGCTGGACTCCTCCGGCCGCGCGAGCTTCGAGCTGGTCACGGCCGCCGGCCGGGCCGGCGTCCACCTGCAGCTGTACGGCGAGCACCACGTCGCCAACGCGGTGATCGCCGCGGCGCTGGCGCTGGCCTGCGGGCTGGAGCTGCCGGCGGTGGCCCAGGCGCTGTCGCAGGCCGCGCCCCGGTCCCGATGGCGGATGGAGGTCTGCGAGACCGCAGCGGGCATAACGGTGATCAACGATGCCTACAACGCCAACCCGGAGTCGATGCGGGCGGCGCTCAAGGCGCTGGCGATCATGTCCGAAGGCCGCCGGTCGGTGGCGGTACTGGGCCACATGGCCGAGCTCGGCCCTGATTCGATCGCCCAGCACGACGCGCTCGGCCGGCACGTCGTGCGGCTGGACATCGCGGCGCTGATCGCGGTGGGGGAGCAGGCCCGCGCCATCACGACCGGCGCGGCGCTCGAAGGCTCCTACAACGGTGAGTCACAGTGGGTGCCGGACGCGGCGACGGCCGTGGCCAGGCTCGGTGAGCAGCTGCGGCCGGGCGACGTGGTGCTGGTGAAAGGATCGCGGTCGGCGGCGATGGAGGTTGTGGCTCAGGCGCTCATCGAGCGGTTCGGCGCCGCTGACAGTGCCGCTGACAGTGCCGCTGACAGTGCTGCCGAGGGCGCCCCGGCATGAAGACCATCCTGATCTCGGCGCTGTTCGGGCTGATGAGCTCGATCCTGTTCACCCCGCTGGTGGTGAAGTACTTCCGGATCAAGGGATTCGGCCAGGAGATCCGCGACGACGGGCCCAAGAGCCACCTGATCAAGCGAGGCACCCCCACGATGGGCGGGGTCGCGATCATGGGCTCGACGATCATCGGGTACCTGATGGCGCACCTGATCGGCTCGTTCCGGCACGACTCCGGCCCGACCGCCTCGGGGCTGCTGCTGCTGTTCCTGATGCTGGGCTCGGGCGCCGTCGGCTTCATCGACGACTTCATCAAGCTGCGGCACCGGCGGAGTTTGGGCTTGCGGGCCCGGGCCAAATTCGGCGGCCAGCTGCTGGTCGCGCTGCTGTTCGGGGCCGGTGCGCTGATGTTCCGCAACCACCGCGGGCTGACTCCCGGGTCCACGCGCATCTCCTACGTCCGCGACATCGGCGCTCTCTCGATCGGGCTGATCGGCTTCCTGCTGCTGGCCTACCTGATCATCACCGCCACCACCAACGCGGTGAACCTGACCGACGGCCTGGACGGGCTGGTGGCCGGCAGCGCCGCCATGGTGATGGGCGCCTACACGCTGCTGACCTTCATCCAGTACCGCAACAGCTGCTACCCGGCGCCGGCGTTGCCCGGCTGCTACACCATCCGCGATCCGCAGGATCTGGCCCTGATAGCAGCGGCGGCGATGGGCGCCTGCTTCGGCTTCCTGTGGTGGAACGCCAAGCCGGCCCAGATCTTCATGGGCGACACCGGGTCGATGGCGCTCGGCGGCCTGATGGCGGGCCTGGCGATCCTGTCGCGCACCGAGCTGCTGCTGGTGGTGCTCGGCGGGCTGTTCGCCGTGGTGACGCTGTCCAGCGTCATCCAGACCGGCTGGTTCAAGTACACCCGGCTCCGAACGGGCACCGGCAAACGGGTGTTCCGGATGGCGCCGTTCCACCATCACTTCGAGCTCGGTGGCTGGGAGGAGACCACCACCATCGTCCGGTTCTGGATCGTCAGCGGGCTGGCGGTGGCCTTCGGAATGGGCTTGTTCTATGCCGAATTCATCTCCTACGGCTAGCCGGACGCCGGTCAGGGCACGGCAGGGCGGGCCGGGTGAGATCACCACCACGGTGGCGCGACACGCGACACGCCTCCCGAAGATCACGTTGACCAGGACCGACGATAGGGCCATGCACGAGGTCGTGGCCGCCGCGACGTCATCGGCCGGCGCCGGTGCCGTGACACTGCCCGCCCCCTCGAACCGTCCCGGATCGCGCGTGGTTCCGGCTTATCCGGCAAGGGCATTGCCCACTGGCATCGGCCTGACCGGCGGCGTGCGGGCGGTGTCATGATCAACCGGTTGCGCGACCGGGTGAGCGACATCCGGGTGGTGCGCGCCTTCGGCCGCTACCTGGAAGGGCCCTACGCCTCGGTGCAGCTGATGCTGGCCGCCGGTGGCGGATTGCTGTTCTTCGGCCTGCTGATGTCGGCGTCGACGACCCTCTCCGCGTCGGTGCACACCACCGGGGACGCGCCCTGGGCGCAGCTGATCCGCGAGGTGCAGTTCATCGCGCTGAGCGTGCCGGTGTTCTGGCTGGCGGTGCGGATGTCACCGGCGACCTACCGGCGGCTGGCCTATCCCGCGCTGGGGATCGCGCTGTGCGCGCTGGTCGGCGTCCTGATTCCCAGCATCGGGGTCACCGTCAACGGCGCGCACCGCTGGATCCAGCTCGGCCCGCTCACCGTGCAGCCCTCGGAGTTCGCGAAGCTCGCGATCCTGCTGTGGGGCGCGGATCTGCTTGCCCGCAAGGAGTCGCTGCGCACCCTGACCACGGCCAGGCATGTGCTGATCCCCCTGGTGCCGGGCTTCGCGGTGGTCATCGGGCTGGTGATGCTCGAGCCCGACCTGGGCACCTCGCTGTGTTTCATGCTGGTGCTGCTGGGCCTGCTGTGGATGGTCGGCCTGCCGTACCGGTACTTCGCCGGCCTGCTCGTCGTGGTGACCGGCGTGGTGACGGCGCTGGCGGTCACCGAGGCCTACCGGCTGGAGCGCCTGACCACCTTCCTGCACCCCAACCTCGATCCTGGGGGCGCGGGCTACCACACCATCCAGGGCCTGTACGCGCTGTCCAGCGGCGGCGTGTTCGGTGTCGGCCTCGGGCAGGGGACGTCGAAGTACGGCTGGGTGCCCAACGCCAACACCGATTACGTCTTCGCCGTCGTGGGGGAGGAGCTCGGGCTGCTCGGCTGCACGGTGGTGCTGGGGCTGTTCGCGCTGTTCACCTACGCCGCGATGCGGATCGCCCATCGCAGCCAGGACCCGTTCGTCCGGCTGGTCGGCAGCGGCGCGGCCATCTGGATCGCGGGGCAGGCCCTGATCAACGTCGGCTACGTGACCGCGTTGCTGCCGGTCACCGGCATCCCGCTGCCGTTCATCTCCAACGGCGGCACCTCGCTGGTGCTGACCTGCGGGGTGCTGGGCATGCTGGTCTCCTTCGCCCGGCACGAGCCCAGCGCGGCCCGGGCCGCTCAGCAGGCAGCCGCTGACGGCAGCACCGCGCGGTGGATCCGGACGCTGCGGCTGGGAGCGCCGCGGCAGGTCTCGACCGGGCGGCAGGTCTCGACCGGGCGGCAGTCCTCGACCGCGCGGCAGTCCTCGACCGCACGGCAGGGCGGGAGCACCTCCGTCGGGGATCCCGGCACCTCCGCAGCAGCGCCGGCCAAGTCAGCCGGCACCTCCGCAGCAGCGCCGGCCAAGTCGGCCGCCACCCAGGCCAAGCCGGGCGCCACCCAGGCCAAGGCAGCTGCCACCCAGGCCAAATCAGCCGCTCCAGCCGCCGGCGGGTCCGCCCAGCGTGGCGCGGCAGCCGGTATGCCCGCGGGCCGCCAGAGCGACCGGACGCCCTACCAACCCGCCGGCGCCAGGGCAGCGGCTCCGAAGCGGACGGCTCCGGCCGGTCGCCGGCAGCCCGGTACGCAGCGGCCGGCGGGCCAGTCGGCGTCTCGCCGCAAGGGCGCCTGAGGCGATGGGGGCCAGCATCGTCCTGGCCGGCGGCCATTCCGCCGGGCACATCGAACCCGCGATGAACGTCGCCGACGCGATCTGCGAGCTGGAGCCGGCCGCGCTGATCACCGCGCTCGGCACCGTCCGGGGCCTGGACACCACCCTGATCCCGGCACGCGGGTACCCGCTGGAGCTGATCCCGCCGGTTCCGTTGCCGCGGCGGCTGAACCTGGCGCTGCTCAAGACCCCCGGGCGGGTGGCCGCGGCGGTCCGGGCGGCCGGCGCGGTGCTGGACCGGGTGCAGGCCGACGTGGTGGTCGGCTTCGGCGGCTACGTCGCGGCGCCGGCCTACCTGGCCGCCCGGCGGCGCGGCATCCCGATCGTCGTGCACGAGGCGAACGCCCGGCCCGGGGTGGCCAACCGGCTGGCGGCCCGGCTGACCACCCACGTCTACACCGCGACCGCGTCGCTGGGGCTGCCCCATGCCCGGCCGATCGGCATCCCGCTTCGTCCGGCGATCATCGAGCTGGACCGCGAGCGGGAGCGGCCTGCTGCCCGGGCCCGGCTGGGACTGGCTCCCGACCGACCGACCCTGCTGGTCACCGGCGGCTCGCAGGGCGCCCGGCGGCTGAACGAGGCGGTGCTCGGCGCGCAGCGGGCGCTGGCCGAGGCGGGCATCCAGGTGCTGCACATCGCAGGCGCGAAGAACCCGGTGACCGCGCCGGCCCGGGCCGCGGACGAGCCGCCGTACCTGGTGCTGCCCTACCTCGACGCGATGGCCGACGGGTACGCGGCCGCGGACTTCGTGCTGTGCCGGTCCGGGGCGATGACCTGCGCCGAGCTGACCGCGGTGGGCCTGCCGGCCGGCTACGTGCCGTTGCCGCTGCGCGGTGGCGAGCAGCGGCTGAACGCCGACCCGATCGTCGCCGCCGGTGGTGGCCTGATGGTGGCCGATGAGGACTGCGATCCGGCCTGGGTCGCCCAGAACGTGGTCGCGGTGCTCACCGACCCGCCCCGACTGGCCGCGATGGCTGCCGCGGCGCAGCGGGCGGGCGCCCGGGACGCGGCCGCGGTGCTGGCCCGCGCCGTGCTGGAGGTGGCCCGTGGCCACCACGCCTGAGCCCGCCGACCGCGCTCATCCCGGCCCGGCAGCGCGGTCCCAGGCCAGCTATGACCGGCCGGCCGGCTGGGAGGCGCCCGGGGCGGCCCTGGTCTCCAGCGCGGCCACCGAGGTGGTGCCCGCCGCGGCCGAGCTCGGCCGGGTGCACATCATGGGCATCGCCGGCTCGGGAATGAGCAGCCTGGCCCGGATCATGCT
>NZ_DASVSG010000062.1:0-65608 GCF_036388195.1 Jatrophihabitans sp.
TCGAGGTCTGGGACTCCCCGAACTCGGCCGG
The DNA here is from genome assembly GCF_036388195.1 of Jatrophihabitans sp. Classification (GTDB taxonomy): domain Bacteria; phylum Actinomycetota; class Actinomycetes; order Mycobacteriales; family Jatrophihabitantaceae; genus Jatrophihabitans_A. The sequence continues at coordinate 32 of NZ_DASVSG010000062.1, forward strand.
CATCATCATCGACGCGCTGCGGGCGGCGAAGATCGCGTTGGACCGGGGCATCGGCGGCCCGCTGCTGTCGGCGTCCTCGTACTTCATGAAGTCCCCGCCGGAGCAGTACGACGACGACACCGCCCGCGACAAGGTGGAGCAGTTCATCCGCGGCGAGGTGGAGCGCTAACCCGCTTTCTCAGCTCTCTTGGCGGCCCGGGCCCGGCACTGCAGTGTCGGCCCGGGCCGCTTTCGCGTGTGGAGCTTGATGAGCGGTGGTGATTGTGGCGCCAACCGTGGACCGCAGGAACCGTCATATGTAGATTTAGGCTCGTGAAGATGACTCGGACCACCCTCGCTGTCCTCGAGGCGTTCCTCGACGCCGGCGCGGACGGGCAGCTCTACGGGCTCGAAATCATGCACAGCGCCGGAATCGCCTCGGGGACCCTCTATCCGATCCTCGACCGACTAGAAGACGCCGAATGGATCGAAGGCCAATGGGGCCCGTCAGAACACCCCGGCCGGCCAGCCCGCCGTAGCTATCACCTCACCGGCACCGGCATCACCGAGGCGAGCCGTGCTGTCGCTACCGCCCGCCAGGCACACAAGCGTCCGCGCCCTAACACCGGCCCGGTGACTGCGTGACTGCATTCGCTATCGGCGTTCTGATCGTCGTTCTCACGGCAGTAGTCAGCCAGGCTGCTCGTGAGTCGTTGCTATTGCTCAGTGCCCATCTAGGTCCGCGGGTCATACGGCGAGCGGTCATGGCGCTGCCAGAGAAGCGACGCGTGATCCGCGAGCCCGAATGGCTCGCTGAGTTCCAGCGTCAACTCGACCAGGGCCTCGCCCTCGGCAGTCTGACCTACGCTTTCGGCTGCATGATCGGTGCGCACCGCATCAGTCGCGATGCTCCGAAGGAAGTCCGAACCGACGAGTCGAAGCATTCGACTCTCCGTGAAGCTGCGCGGAGCCGCCTTGAAGCCTTCGCCCGAGAGATAGACCATGGGGGCCTTGCCGCCATCAGGATCTCTTGGGGTTTCGCGTTACTGGGCGTGTCAATAGGTGGGTGGCTTGTCTCAAGCGAGGGTGGCGGACTGTTCGTGGGTGGAGTCCTCCTGATCGCCGGCTTGGTGTACGCCCTTGTCGGCTTTGCGCTATTCGCTCGACGAGTCCGGCTGAGGCGGCGCTAGCAACCGGGCAAACCGGCCTATCGCCTGAACGGCGACCCAGGTACACGACTCAGAACGCGAACCGATGTCCGCGTTGGACCTCGCTTCGTTCCCGCACATGCATGCAGCAGATATCTTGCGAGGGGCCTGCGAGGAGGCCTGCCAGCCGTTGTCCGCCGGTAGCGACGTTCGGTCAGTTCAGGCCGACGTCCACCGGGAAGGTCGACAGCAGCGACAGCGGCGCCGGCTGGCGCCGCAGCACCGTGCGCCACAGGGTGCCCGGATTCGGGGAGAACACGTCGTCCAGGCCACCGGCGACCACGAACCACCCGCCGGCGGCGATCTCGGCCTGCAGCTGGCCGACGCCCCAGCCTGCGTGCCCGGCGAACACCCGCAGGCTCTGCGCGCCGAGCGCCACCTCGGCCGGCTCGGCGTCCAGATCGACCAGCGCCAGGCCGCCGCTCACCGCCCGCAGGCCGTTGCCCGCGTCGGTCGAGCTCGACAGCCGGCCCAGGCCCAGCGCGCCGTCGCGCTGCACCGGCCCGCCGTTGAAGACCACCGACGGCTCGCTCATCACGTCCTGCCAGGTCGGCAGGATGTGACCGACCGGGGTGTGCGACGGCCGGTTGATGATCACCCCGACCGTTCCGGTGTCGTCGTGCTCGATCAGGAACACCACGGTGCGGAAGAACTCCGGGTCCGCCAGCGAGGGCGCGGCGATCAGCAGTCGGTGGGCAGCCGGCGGCAACTGCCAGCTTGGTTCGGCGGGCATCATTACATCCTGCACCAATCCGCGGCTCCGCGGGCTAACGTCGAAGGTCTGTGCGTCGAACGGAATTAAGGACGAGTTGCCCCGGCGACTCGAGAAGAAGGCGGAGCGTGTGACACCGGTGCTGACCGAGCGACCGACCCAGCCCCTGCTGGGCCGGCTCGACTTCCGCCGACTCCTGTCGGTACGGCTGTTCGGCCAGTTCGCCGACGGGGTCTTCCAGGCGTCGCTGGCCGGCACCATCCTGTTCAACCCCGAGCGCCAGGCCCACGCCGCTGACATCGCTGCCGGTTTCGCGGTGCTGCTGCTGCCGTACTCGGTGCTGGGCCCGTTCGCCGGGGTCCTGCTCGATCGCTGGTGGCGCCAGCGGGTGCTGCTGTACGCCAACCTGATCCGCGCGCTGCTGGTGTGTGCGGTGGCCACCGAGATGGCCTTCGGCGTGCAGGGCCAGCCGTTCTACCTGAGCGCTCTGGTGGTCATCTCGGTGAACCGGTTCATCCTGTCGGCGCTGTCGGCGTCCCAGCCGCATGTCGTCGAACCGGAACGGCTGATCACCGCCAACGCGATCTCGACCACCAGCGGAGCCGTGGTGGCCGCCGTGGGCGGGGGCTCGGCGATCGTGCTGCGGAGCCTGCTGGGCGGCGGGGACACCGCGTATGCGCTGGTGGCGGTGGGCGCCGCGGTGGCCTACGCGCTGGCCGGCTGGCGCGCGTCCGGCTTCGCGGTGGGCCAGCTCGGCCCGGACGAGGACACCCGCGAGCACTCGGACTCGGTCCGCAACGTGCTGACCGGGCTCGCCGACGGCGCGCGGCACATCCGGTCGCACCCGTCGGTGGTGCGGGCGTTCGGGGTGATCGCCATCCACCGCTTCGCCTACGGGGTCACCGCCATCAGCACCCTGCTGCTGTTCCGCAACTACTTCACCGACGCCGGGGCGTTCCGGGCGGGGCTGGCCGGCCTGGGGCAGGTGGTGGCCGCGATCGCCGTCGGAGGCGGGCTGGCGGCGCTGCTGACCCCGATCGCCGCCCGCCGCATCGGCTACACCCGGTGGCCGGCGGCGTTGCTGATGGGCGCCGGGCTGGTCGAGCTGACCCTCGGGCTGCCGTTCAAGCTGCAGACGTTCGTGCCGGCCGCGGCGCTGCTGGGGCTGGCCGCCCAGGGCGTCAAGATCTGCGTCGACACCCTGATCGCGCAACGGGTCGCCGACGACTACCGGGGCCGGGTGTTCTCGCTCTACGACACCCTGTTCAACGTGATCTTCGTGGCGGCCGGGGTGCTGACCGCGTTCGCGCTGCCCGAGAACGGCAAGTCCGCGGTGGCGGTGACGGTGATCGGGGTCGCCTACCTGATCACCGGGGCGGTGTACCTGCTCGCCCGCGACACCGACCCGTTCGTGCCGGTCGCTGAGACTGTGGCTGGGACTGCGGCCGCTGGAGGTCCGGCTGCTGGGACTGCGGCCGCCGAGGCTCCGGCCACCGCTGCTGGGGTCAGCGCGGCTGCTGGGCGGCGTACCAGGACCTCAGCTCCTGGACGGCCTGGTCATGCCCTAGCGGCCCATGTTCCATCCGCAGCTCCAGCAGGTGCTTGTACGCCCGCCCGACCAGCGGGCCAGGCTTGATGCCCAGGATCGCCATGATCTCGGTGCCGTCCAGGTCCGGCCGGATCGCGTCCAGCTCCTCCTGCTCGCGCAGCCGGGCGATCCGCTCCTCCAGCGCGTCGTAGGTCGCGGCCAGGGCCGCCGCCTTGCGCTTGTTGCGGGTGGTGGTGTCCGAGCGCACCAGCTTGTGCAGCCGGTCCAGCAGCGGCCCCGCGTCGGTGACGTAGCGGCGGACGGCCGAATCGGTCCACTCGCCGCGTCCGTAGCCGTAGAAGCGCAGGTGCAGGAAGACCAGCCGGGCGATGTCCTCGGTCTGGTCCTTCGGGAACTTCAACGCCTTCAGCCGGGCCTTGGTGAGCCGCGCGCCGACCACCTCGTGGTGATGGAAGGTCACCAGCTTCGCGCTGCCCGGGCCGTCGACGAACCGCCGGGTCTCGGGCTTGCCGATGTCGTGCAGCAGGGCGGCCCAGCGCAGCACCAGGTCCGGCTCGGCGCCGGGATCGCGCTGCTCCAAGGCGATCGCCTGGTCGAGCACCTGCAGGGTGTGGGCGTAGACGTCCTTGTGCTGGCCGTGCTCGTCGGCGGCCATCCGCAGCGCCGGCAGCTCCGGCAGCACCACGTCGGCGAGCCCGGTGTCGACCAGCACCTCCAGGCCGCGCCGCGGATAGCTGCCGGCGAGCAGCTTGTTCAGCTCGGCCTGCACCCGCTCGACGGTGATCCGGGACAGCTCCCCGGCCATCTCGGTGATCGCCTCGGTGACCGGATCGGCGAGCGTGACGCCCAGCTGGGCCACGAACCGGGCCGCCCGCAGCATCCGCAGCGGATCGTCGCCGAAGGACTCGCGGGGGGTGGCCGGGGTGCGCAGCACGCCCCGTGCCAGGTCGGCCAGGCCGCCGTACGGGTCGACGAAGCCGCGGTCGGCCACCGAGACGGCCATCGCGTTCATGGTGAAGTCCCGCCGCCGCAGGTCCTCGGCGATGTCGGTGCCGAACTCGACGACCGGATTGCGGCTGACCCGGTCGTAGCTGTCGGCGCGGAAGGTGGTGATCTCGCACGGCCGGCCGCCGATCTGCGCGCCGACGGTGCCGAACTCGATGCCGGTGGTCCAAGTGCCCGACGCCAGCCCGGACACCAGATCCAGGATCTGCTCGGGATGGGCGTCGGTGGTGAAGTCCAGATCGTTCACCGGTCGGCCCATCAACGCATCGCGAACCGGCCCGCCGACCAGGAACAGCTGCCGCCCGGCCGCGGCGAACACCTCGCCCAGCTTGGCCGCGACCGGCGGGATGGGCACCAGCTCGCCGGGATTGCCGACCGCGGCGGGCGCGCTAGTCGCTCCTGCGTCGCTGCGGTGCTCACTCACGGGCTCACTATTCGCTCCGCTCCTCGCTCCTGCGTCGCTGCGGTGCTCACTCACGATGACTGACCCTACTGAACTGCCAAGTAGCATCGATCTATGTCCCGCGCGTCGAACACCCGGCGCCCGCGGCTTCCCCGGGTTGATGAGGTCAGCGCCGGCGGGCTGGTGCTCGATCTCTCCGGCCCGGTGCCGCAGGGCGCGCTCATCGGGCGTACCAATCGGCGTGGACGGCTGCTCTGGTCCCTGCCCAAGGGCCACCTCGAAGCCGGCGAGACCCTGGAAGAGGCGGCGATCCGCGAGGTCGCCGAAGAGACCGGCATCACCGGCGACATCATCGGCAGCCTGGGCACCATCGACTTCTGGTTCGTGGTGGACGGCCGGCGGGTGCACAAGACCGTCCATCATTACCTGATGCGGGCAATCGGCGGAGAGCTATCCGATCAGGACGTCGAGGTCACCGAGGTGGCCTGGGTGCCGTTGCCGCGAATCGCCGACCGGCTCGCCTACTCCGACGAACGCGGGCTTCTCGAGGAGGCCTGCCGATTGCTGCGGGACAGCGCGTGAGCCGGCCCGCCGGCGACCATACTGCAGGCGTGATAAGCCGGTTCCCGACGCTGTCAGTCCCGGTTGCCGCAGTGCTCGTCAGCCTGCTCGGCGTCCTGCTGGCCCCGCCGGCCGGCGCGGGCCAAACCCGGTTCGCCGCCGGACAACCGCTCAGCACCACCGGGCAACTCAGCACCACCGGCCAGCTCAGCGCCGCCGCGCCGGCCCGTCCCACCGCGGTCTCGATCGTGCTGAACGCGATGAGCCCCCGCAGCCCCGACGCGAACAAGCCCAGCCAGCCGGTCACCTTCGCCGTGACGATCTCCAACAACACCGACAACACCTACTCCGATGTCGAGCTGAGCCTGCGGCGCGGCCTGTCGATCGGGCGGCAGCAGCTGCTGGACGAGGCGATCAAGCAACCGCCCGACACCGAGTTCGAAGTCCCCGCGCCGCTGGCGCTGAAGCAGCAGCTGCTGCCCCGGCAGAGCCTGAACGTCAGCTACCGCACCACCAGCAACGACCTCTGCCTCTGCTTCGACGGGGTCTATCCCTACGCCCTGGTCGTCCGAGCGGTCAGCGACCCGGCCGTCGGCCCCGCCGAAGTGGGCCGGTTGCAGGTCTTCGTGCCGTCCTTCCAGAACGTGCCGGAGCCGGTCCTGGTCGGCTGGGTGTGGCCGCTGCTCGACGTTCCGCACCGCGCGCTGGACTCCGACGTCTTCCTCGACGAGCAGCTCGCGGGCGCGGTCGGCCCGGGTGGCCGGCTGGACCGGGCGCTCAGGACCGCCGAGCTGGTCGCGGGCCAGGCCCGGCTGACCTTGGTCATCGATCCCGACCTGCTGGACAGCCTGGCCGTGATGGCCCGGCCGGCCGGCTACCGGGTGCGCTCCGGGACCACGACGGCGCCCGGCACCGGCGGCGAGCTGGCCGCCGGCTGGCTGGCCCGGCTCAAGCAGCTGCAGTCCAAGCACGACATCGTGCTCACCGCCTACGCCGACCCCGACGTCAACGCCGTCACCCGCGCCGGCCTGAAGTTCTCCACCGCGCTGGAGCCGCAGGTCCAGGCCCGCATTGCTCCCATCCTCGGCAGCAGCTCCTCCTCGGACCTGCTCACCTGGCCTGCCGGCAGCGTGCTCACCAGCAAGGCGCTGGACGCCCTGGTCGGCGGCGGCGCATCGACGGTGCTGCTCAGCGACGCGGCGCTGCCTGGGCAGAACGGCGCCGAGCCCCGTCCCGACGCGCTGTCGCCGCTGCCGTCGGCGGCCGGCCAGGCACGGGCGCTGGTGACCGACAGCGCCATCCAGGCCACCGTGGCGCGGGCGCTGCGTCCGGGCGCGGCGGCGGCCAATGACCAGCAGACCCTGCTGGCGCAGCTGGCGATCCGCGCGGTGCAGCAGCCCGAGCGCAGCCACTTCGTGGTGATCGCCCCGGACCGCTACGTCAATCCGACCCCGGCGGTCGCGGCCCAGACCATCCTGGCCGCGCGCGGCAGCACCTGGGGACGGCCGATCGGCCTGGGCGCCGCGCTCGCGACGGTGACCCCGGTGAACCGGGGCGCGCTGCAGACCGCCGCGGCGAGACCCTCCGCCGAGCTCCGGCCCGCCGACATGGCCGCGCTGGGCCGGATCGCGCAGCAGGTGACGTCGCTGAACGAGGCGCTGCAAGACAACGACGCCGCCGCGGCGCTGCTGGGTGGGTTCAACAGCGGCATCCAGCGGGCCGAGTCCAGCGCGTGGCGGCGCAACCGGGCCGGTGGCTCGGCGCTGACCCGCACCCTGCGGAACCGGATCAACCAGCTCACCGCCGCGGTGCACCTGGTACAGCCGGCGGTCGGCACCTACAGCCTGTCCTCGGCGAACTCCCCGGTGGTGGTCACGGTCTCCAACGAGCTGCCCCGTCCGGTGACCGTCCGGGTGTCGGTGTCGCCGGCCAACGGGGTGGTCGGCTTCCGGGCGTCGCGGCTGCCGATGCAGACAATCCCGGCACGCAGCATCGCCACCATCCGCATCCCCACCCACGTCGATCGGCTCGGTAAGTTCCAGGTCGTGGCAGTGCTCAGCACACCGGACGGCCGGCAGCTCGGGCCCGGAGTCACCCTCAACCTGCGGGCAACCTCGATCGGGACGGTCACCAAGGCGATCACCATCGTCGCGGTGAGCATCCTGGTGCTGGCGCTGCTGCGGCGGCTGGCGCAGCGGTTCCGCCGGGGCTCCCGCCGGGCGCCGGCCGACGCCGCGCCATGACCGAGGACTGGTCACCGCCGCGCATCTACGGCACCCCGATCCCGCTGCCCGGCGACGGCTCGGTGCTGGCGGTCGAGACCGCCCAGCCCGACACCGGCGACGGCTGGAGCGCGCCGATCTACCACGGCCCCCGGCGACGCCGGCCCCGCTCGTTCGAGCAACCGCCATCGGACGGCTCCCCGCCGCCTGGCCCGGCCGTCCCAGCCGAGGCAGGCGCCCCGGCCCGGCCCGCGGCCGACGCCCCGCCCCTGCCGGCCACCCTGGAGGCGACGTCCGCCTCGGGCGCCATCGTCCAACCCAGCCGGGACGTCCAAGACGCTCCAGCCGAAGACGAGGACGAGCCGGCCGCGCCGAGCCTGCTGGCCAGCAGCCGGACGATGGCGATCGCCAGCCTGGTCAGCCGGATCACCGGCTTCCTGCGCAACAGCGTCGTCGCGGCCGCGGTCGGGGCCGGCCTCTACAGCGTCGGCGATGCCTACGGGTTGGCCAACACCCTGCCCAACATGGTCTACGAGCTGCTGCTCGGCGGGGTGCTGACCAGCGTCCTCATCCCGGTGCTGGTCAAGGCCCAGCAGGACGACGCGGACCGCGGGGTGGCCTACACCCAGCGGCTGCTGTCGATCGCCACCGCCGGGCTCGCCGGCGCCACCCTGCTGGCGGTGCTGGCCGCGCCCTGGCTGATCAGCGTCTTCGGCGGGCCGCCGCAGTACCGGTCGGTCGCCGCCCTGTGGGCCACCCTGCTGCTGCCGGAGATCTTCTTCTACGGCCTGGGCGCGATGTTCGCCGCCGTCCTGAACTCCCGTCACGTCTACGGCTGGCCGGCCTGGGCGCCGGTGATGAACAACGTGATCACCATCTGCGCGGCGCTGCTGTTCCTGTTCATCCCCGGTCCGCGCAACCTCACCACCGGCACCATCACCAACACCCAGATCCTGGTGCTCGGCATCGGCACCACCCTCGGCATCGTCGCGCAGGCGCTGGTGCTGCTGGTGCCGCTGCGCCGCAGTGGCTTCGTCTGGCAGTGGCGGTTCCGGGCGGCGCCGAACGAGGCCGGCCGGATGGCGGAGTTCCGGACCCTGACGCTCTGGGTGCTCGGCTACGTCGTGATCAGCCAGCTCGGCGTGGTCGCGGTGAACCGGGTGGCAAACGAGCACGGCGGCGTGCAGATCTTCGCCAACGCCGACCTGCTGTTCATGGTGCCCTACGGCATCCTCGGGGTGTCGCTGCTGACCGCCCTGATGCCCCGGATGAGCCGCTCGGCGGCCCGGGGCGACACCTCGGCGGTGCTGGAGGACCTGCGGCTGGGCAGCCGGCTCTCGGCGGTGGCGCTGGTGCCGATCTCGGTGGGGCTGATGGTCTTCGGCCCGGCCTTCACCAGCGTGATCCTGCTCGGACGCTTCAGCGAGGACAACGCCCGGCTCACCGGGGTGGCGCTGGCCGCGGGCGCCTTCGGGCTGCTGCCGTTCGCCGTGGTGATGCTGCAGCAACGGGTCTTCTACGCGATGCGCGATGCGCGGACGCCGACCTTCATCAACCTCGCCATGGTGGCCACCAAGATCGCGCTGGTGCTGGCCGGCAGCCAGCTGCTGCACGGCAGCGCGGTCGTCATCTGCCTGACGGTCTCGACCTCGGCGTCCTACCTGGTGGGGTGCCTGGTCGGGCACCAGCTGCTGCGCCGGCAGTTCGGCAGCCTGCGGTTCGCCCCGGTGGCCCGGACCATCGGCTGGATCTCGGTGGCCGCCGTCGGCGGGGGCGTGGTCGGGCTGCTGGCAGTGCTGGCCGGTCGCGCGGCGCTCGGCGACGGCCGGATCGCGGCGCTGGTGGAGCTGGTGGTCGGCGGCGCGCTGGGCGGCGCGGTCGCGCTGCTGCTGGCGCTGCGGTTGCCGCTGCCCGAGGTGGCCCAGATCGCCTCGGCGGTGCGGGGCAGGACCGGCCGCGACACCGACCCCGAGGCCGGTTCCGAGACCCCCAGGGCAGCCGCCGGTTCGGCGCCGGGCCAGGAATAGCCGTCGGCCTAGACTGGTTCCTTCGAGGCCTCTCCGGCAGGCGGAGAGGCAGGCGAGATCGAGGTAGTCGTGAGCGAGCACCGCAAAGCCATCGTGGTCGGCTCGGGACCGGCGGGCTACACGGCCGCCCTGTACCTGGCGCGGGCCGACCTGCGGCCCCTGGTCTTCGAGGGCAGCCAGTACGGCGGCGCCCTGATGAACACCACCGAGGTGGAGAACTTCCCGGGATTCCCGGACGGGATCATGGGCCCGGAGCTGATGAGCTCCATCCGCGCCCAGGCGGAGCGGTTCGGCGCCGAGCTGGTCAGCGACGACGTGGTGTCGGTCGAGCTGGAGTCCCCGGTCAAGATCGTGCGGACGCTGTCGGGTGAGTTCACCGCCGACGCGGTGATCCTGGCGATGGGGTCGGCGTACAAGAAGCTGGGCGTGCCGCGCGAGGACGAGCTGTCCGGCCACGGGGTGTCCTGGTGCGCCACCTGTGACGGGTTCTTCTTCCGCAACCAGCACATCGTGGTGGTCGGCGGCGGTGACACCGCCATGGAGGAGGCCAGCTTCCTCACCCGGTTCGCCGAGACGGTGACCGTCGTGCACCGCCGGGACACGCTGCGGGCGTCGCGGATCATGGCCGAGCGGGCCCGCGCCAACCCCAAGATCCGGTGGGCCTGGAACTCCGAGGTGGCCGAGATCCACGGCGACACCAAGGTCACCGGCCTGACCCTGCGCGACACCCGCTCCGGCGAGACCCGGGACATCGAGGCCACCGGCCTGTTCATCGCGGTCGGCCACGACCCCCGGTCCGACCTGGTCAAGGGCCAGGTGGAGCTCGACGACGAGGGCTACATCCTCACCGACGGCCACTCCACCCGCACCAACCTGGCCGGGGTGTTCGCAGCCGGCGACGTGGTCGACCACACCTACCGGCAGGCGATCACCGCGGCCGGCACCGGATGCCAGGCGGCGCTGGATGCCGAGCGGTTCCTGACCGCCCTGGAAGCGGTCGGCGACGCCGAGCTGGCCGCCATGGAGGCCTGAGACGCTCCCCACCCGGGCGGTCGCCGGATGCGGGAAGGGTTGCGGCCCGTCCCTCGTTAAGTCCACAGCACATCACTCGAAATAGAAGGAGTCGCCGTTATGGGTGCCAACACCCCCGCCGTCACTGATGCCAGCTTCGCCAAGGACGTCCTGCAGTCGGACAAGCCGGTGCTGGTCGACTTCTGGGCCGAGTGGTGCGGGCCGTGCCGGCTGGTCGCCCCGGTGCTCGAGGAGATCGCCAGCCAGCACGGTGAGAAGCTGCAGATCGTCAAGCTGAACATCGACGAGAACCCGAACGTGGCCCGGGACTACCAGATCATGTCCATCCCGACCATGTCGGTGTTCCAGGGCGGCAAGATCGTCAAGACCATCGTCGGCGCGAAGCCCAAGGCTGCGCTGCTCAACGACCTGGCCCCCTACATCTCCTGATCAGGCGTCCTGCTTGAGGTCCCACTGCTGAGTTCCACTCCTGAGTTCCGCTGCGCCGGGTCGGCCCCCTTCGGGCTGGCCCGGCGTTCGGCTGTCCGGCGCTCGGCTGCCTGGCGTTCGGCTGCCCGCTGAGGGGCAAGACCACACGAGTCCAAGACAGGCACCGTCGTCTCACCGTAATCTCACCAGCACCTAACCGTCACCTAACCGTCACCTAGCCGTCACCTAGCCGTCACCTAGCCGTGACCTTACGGGTCGACGCGTACCCTTCGGAAGGCAGAAATCGTTCGAAAAGGGTCCGTGCGGTCAGTCCCCCGGTCAACCCCACCGGTCAGGCCGCCAGTCATGCCGGCCTCACCGGCCGGCCACTCCGGAGGTTGTCCATGATCAAACGCTCTCCCTGGCGCACTGCCGGCCTGGCCACCGTTGGCCTGTCCGTCATCATCGCGCTTGCTCCTGCGACGCAGTCGGTCGCTGCCCCTAGCACGGGCGCCGAAACAGCCGTCTCCAGCACGCAAGATCAGGAACTGCGGCCGATCGCAGGCCGCTACATCGTCACCCTGGCCGGCGCCACCGCACCCGATGGCACGTTCCTGGCCAGCGGCAGCACCTCCGCGATCTCCGCCCTGATCGCCTCGGCGGGCGGCACGGTCGTGAACAACCTGTCCCGCCAGATCGGGGTCCTCACCGTCCAGTCCGCCAGCCCCCTCTTCGCGAAGGTGCTCAGCGCATCGCCGCTGGTGGACTCGGTGGGCAACGACTTCGCCGTGAGGATGTATGAAAACCCCGCCCCGGAGCCGTCCGCCGACCCGCTCGAGCCGCAGCAGTGGGACATGCGGCAGATCAGGACTGAGCAGGCACATGCCACCACCCAGGCCGGCCTGCCGAGCGTGGACGTGGGCGTGCTCGACAGCGGGATCGACGGCCGGCACCCGGACTTCCAGAAGGGCGGCGTCTCGAACGTCGACTGCGCCCGCGGACGGAACTCCCTCGCGGCACTGCCTCCCGGCGTGGCCATCGGCACGCCCGACCCGTGCACGGACAACCAGTACCACGGGACGCACGTCGCCGGCACGATCGGCGCCCGGGCCAACGGGATCGGCATGGTGGGCGTCGCCCCCAACGTCACGCTCGTCCCGGTGAAGGTCTGCGACACGACCGGCTACTGCTACGCCAGCCCCGTCGTCGACGGCATCACCTACTCCGGCGACATGAAGTTCGACGTCATCAACATGAGCTTCTTCGTCGATGACAACGAGTTCCAGGAGTCCACCGAGTTCAAGTGCGCCTCCGACCCGATCCAGCGCACCTTCCGGCACGCCGTCGAGCGGGCCATCCAGTACGCCCGCAGCCAGGGCGTCACCCCGGTCGCCGCACTGGGCAACTCCGACCAGGACCTGGCTCACCCCGTGGACGCGAGCGGGCAGCCCATCTCGAATGAGTGCGAGGTAGTGCCGGCCGAGACCCAGGGCGTCATCGGCACGTCATCGCTGGGCCCCGCAAGCGAGAAGGCCTTCTACTCCAACTACGGAGTCGGCATGAACGACGTGTCGGCTCCGGGCGGCAGCGGGAGCAGTGGCAACTGCGCGACCACCATCCTGTCCACCTTCCCCGGTGGTGGCTACATCTGCATCCAGGGCACCTCGATGGCCTCCCCGCACGCTGCCGGGGTCGCTGCGCTCATCGTGAGCCAGTTCGGCCGGCTTGGCCCGGACGGCGACATGAAGATGCCGCCGCAGAGTGTGGAGGCGCTGCTGCAGTCAACGTCCGTTGACATCGGCCTGCCCGGCTACGACGAGTGCTTCGGCCACGGCCGGATCGACGCGCTGCGAGCTGTCACCGGCGACACCTCGCAGGCCTACGACCCGACCGCGCCGTCCTGCCCCGAGTACGCGGAGTGAGTCAGGTATCGGAAGCTAGCTAGCTCGTGTGACCCGGCGTGGCGGCTCCGCCACGCCGGGCCGCCAGCCCCGGCTCAACGCGCCGGGGTTAGGGATTTGCCCACATTCGTGCCGAAGATCCGCTCCAGCGCGTACTCGACGTCATAGCGCCACGACACCGTCGACCGAAGCTCCATCCGCAGCCGCGGGTAGGCCGGATGCGGGCGCACCGTCTTGAACCCCACCGACCGCAGGTAGTCCGCCGGCATCAGGCAGCCGCGCGATAGCGGCCCGGTGGAGCCGAACGCCTCGACCGCTTTGACCCCCCGGGGCACCAGCTCGGCGGCCACCGACTGGGCCAGCATCCGGCCGATGCCGCCGGCCCGCCAGGGAGCGGCCACGTGGGCGTTGAGCAGCAGCACCGCGTCCCCGGAGACCGGCGAGGTCGGAAACGACATGGCCCGGGGCACGAACCCGGGCGGGGCGAACAGCGCGTAGCCGACCGGCTCGCCGCCGACGTAAACCACCTTCCCGCAGCTGCCCCAGTCCAGCAGGGTCGCCGACAGCCATGACTCCTTGGCCAGCTTGGCCTCGTCCGGCTGCATCGGGCGCGGGTCGGCCAGCGGCCCCAGCTCCCAGAACAGGCAGGTCCGGCAGCTGGCGGGCAGGTCCTCGAGGTTGTCCAGGGTGAGTGGAACCACCCGGCGCGACACCGACATGCCGTCTAGCTAAGCCGACCCGGGTCGTAGCTGTCCAGAAAGGCGCCCAGCCGCCCGATCGCCTCGGTGAGGACGTCGGCCGGCGGCAGCGTGACGATGCGGAGATGGTCCGGATCCGGCCAGTTGAAACCGGTGCCCTGGACGAGCAGGACGTGCTGGTCGCGCAGGAAATCCAGCACGAAGCGCTGGTCGTCGACGATCGGGTAGCGCTCGGGGTCCAGCCGGGGAAAGACGTAGAGCGCGCCCTTGGGCTCGACGCAGCTGACCCCCGGGATGGCCCGCAGCGCCGCCACCGCCGCGTCGCGCTGTTCGAGCAGCCGGCCACCGGGCAGCACCAGGTCGCGGATGCTCTGCCGGCCGCCGAGCGCGGTCTGGATCGCGTGCTGGGCGGGCACGTTGGCGCACAGCCGCATGTTGGCCAGGATCGCGAGGCCTTCGAGATAGCTGGTCGCGTGCTGCTTCGGCCCGGACGCCATCAGCCAGCCGGACCGGAAACCCGCCAGCCGGTAGGCCTTGGACAGGCCGTTGAAGGTCAGGGTGAACAGGTCCGGGGCGAGCACCGCGAACGGGATGTGGGTGGCGTCGTCGTAGAGCACCTTGTCATAGATCTCGTCCGCCAGGACCACCAGGCTGTGCTGGCGGGCCAGCTCGGCGATCTCCTGCACGACCTGCTCCGGATACACCGCGCCGGTCGGGTTGTTCGGGTTTATCAGCACCAGCGCCTTGGTCCGCGGGCTGATCTTGGCGCTCAGGTCGTCCAGGTCTGGCTGCCAGGCCTGCGATTCGTCGCAGCGGTAGTGCACCGGCCGGCCGCCGGCCAGCGAGGTGGCCGCCGTCCACAGCGGGTAGTCCGGGGCGGGGATCAGGACCTCGTCGCCATTGTTGAGCATCGCCTGCAGCGCCATCACGATCAGCTCGCTGACCCCGTTGCCCAGCCAGATGTCATCGACGGTGACAGTGGGGTCCAGGCCCCGCTCCTGGTAGTGCTGCACGACCGCGGTGCGCGCCGACAGCACCCCCTGCGAGTCGGAATAGCCTTCGGCGGACGGGAGATTGCGGATCACGTCCACCACGATCTCGTCCGGCGCCGTGAAGCCGAACGGCGCCGGATTTCCGATGTTCAGCTTCAGGACGGAGTGCCCCTGGGCCTCCAGCCGCTTGGCCTCGACCAGCACCGGTCCCCGGATGTCGTAACAGACATCGGCGAGCTTGGTCGACTGAGTCAGGTCCACCCGAAGAGGGTTTCACACCGGATGCGCCGAGGGCTATCGGAGCATCTTGGGCGGGCGCCGTGATACACACCGGGCATGGAATTCTCCGAGGTGGTGCGCAAGCGCCGGATGGTCCGCAACTACGACCCCAGCCGGCCGGTGCCGCGGCCGGTGCTGACCGAGCTGCTGGAGCTGGCCATCCGGGCCCCGTCCGCCGGTTTCAGCCAGGGTTGGCACTTCCTGGTGCTCGATACGGCCGAGGACCGGGCGGCGTTCTGGACCGCCACCGTCTTTGACCCGGGTGCCGAGCCGGATCCCTGGTTGAAGGGTTTGCAGTCAGCGCCCGCGTTGGTACTGGCCATGTCGGACAAAATGGCTTATATCGATCGCTATGCCGAGCCGGACAAGGGCTGGACCGATCGGGACGAGGCCCACTGGCCGGTTCCGTACTGGGATATCGACACCGGAATGGCCAGCCTGCTGATCCTGCTCGGCGCCGTCGACCGCGGGCTGGCCAGCTGCTTCTTCGGAGTGCCCGCCGAGCGGCACGAGGAGGTCAAGCGGGCCTTCGGCATACCGCAGCGGCTGTCGGTGATCGGGGTGATCAGCGTCGGCTACCCGGCCCCGGACCGCAAGTCGCCGTCCCTCAAGCGCGGCCGGCGGCCGGTGGCCGAGGTGGCGTCCTGGGGACGGATGCAGCCGGGCGGTGTTCCGCCTGCTTCGCCACGGTGAGGACCTCGGCTCCGTCGTCGGTGATGGCGATTGTGTGCTCGCTGTGTGCGGTCCGGCAGCCCGTCGCGCTCCGGAGGGTCCAGCCGTCGGCGTCGATGACGAGTTCGGCGGTGTCGGCCATGACCCACGGCTCCAGGGCCAGCAGCAGCCCGGGACGCAGTGTGTAGCCACGACCGGGCCGCCCGACATTGGGGATGTGCGGGTCCTGGTGCATGGTCGAGCCGACGCCGTGGCCGCCGAACTCGGTGTTGATCCGGTACCCCGCCTCGCTGAGGACCGTGCCGATGGCAGAGGAGATGTCGCCGACGCGAGCGCCGGGCCGGGCCGCGGAGATCCCGGCGGTCAAGGCGCGCTCGGTCGCGTTGATCAGCGCCACGCTCTCCGCAGGCGTCGCGTCGCCCACCAGAAAGCTGATGGCAGAGTCGGCGACGACTCCGCCCAGCGAGACGGCGAGGTCGAGCGTCAGCAGGTCGCCGTCGGCGAGCCGGTAGTCGTGGGGCAGCCCGTGGAGCACGGCATCGTTGACCGACGTGCAGATGTAGTGACCGAACGGGCCGCGTCCGAAGGACGGCGCGTAGTCGACGTAGCACGACTGCGCTCCGGCCTCGGTGATCATGCCCGCGGTCCACAGATCGATGTCCTTCAGGTTCGTCCCCACTTCGCAGCGGCTCTTCAACGTCTGCAGGATGCCGGCGACCAGGGCGCCTGCCTCCCTGGCACGCGGCAGGTCGGTGGGGCTCAAGAGCTCGATCATCTGGTTCCTTGGGCTGCTGGTCAGCAATAACTATCCCGGTAAGAGTATCCCGGTACTAGTATTGGTGTCATGGTCAGGTTGCCGCTCACTCCCGCGGAGCTCGAACGCGGACAGCGCCTCGGCGCCCTGCTGCGACGTGCCAGGGGCGAGAGTTCGATGCTCACCACCGCGCTGGAGGCAGGAGTCTCCCCGGAGACGCTCCGGAAGATCGAGTCCGGCCGGGTGGCCACCCCTGCCTTTCCGACCATCGCTGCGATCGCCGACGTCCTCGGCCTCTCTCTGGACGCGGTGTGGGCGGAGATCAGCCAGTCCGACAGCGCTAAATCCCTGGGGTCAGACCGACACGCAGCTGAGCGACTGGTCTCGTAGCTCGGCGCCGTGAGTTGCCGACCCGCGCGACCGGTTAGCGTCCCCGGTCGGTTAGGACGGCCCGTCGGTAGCGGGGGCGGTGGCCAACTGCGGAGCGGTGGCCAACTGCGGGGCGGTGGCCAACTGCGGAGCTGTAGCCAGCTGCGGGGCGATCACAGCGACGATCCGCTCCAGGTCGTCGATCGAGCCGAACTCCACCGTGATCTTTCCCTTGCGCCGGCCCAGCTCGACCTTCACCCGGGTTTCCAGGGTGTCCGACAGCTTGTTCGCAAGCTCGCCGAGGGCTGGAGCGACCGGCCGCCGGGTGGGCTGTGCCCGGACCTTCGGCGTGGAGCCCGAGGCGGCCAGGCTCACCAGCTCCTCGGTGGCCCGCACCGACAACCCCTCGGCGACGATCCGGCTCGCCAGCTCGTCCTGCTGGTCGCGGTCCTCCAGGCCCAGCAGCGCCCGGGCATGGCCGGCGGACAGCACCCCGGCAGCCACCCGGCGCTGCACCGGAACCGACAGGTTCAGCAGCCGGATGGTGTTGCTCACCTGCGACCGGCTGCGTCCGATCTTGCCGGCCAGCTCCTCGTGGGTGACGCCGAACTCCTGCAACAGCTGCTGGTAGGCGGCCGCCTCTTCCAGCGGGTTGAGCTGGGCCCGGTGGATGTTCTCCAGCAACGCGTCGCGCAGCATCGCATCGTCGGCGGTCTCCCGGACGATCGCGGGGATCCGTTCCAGCCCGGCGGCGATGGCGGCCCGAAGCCGGCGTTCACCCATCACCAGCTCGAAGCCCGAGTCCTGGGCGCGCACCACGATCGGCTGCAGAACGCCGAACTCCTTGATCGAATGGCTCAACTCCGCCAGGGCGTCCTCGTCGAAGACCTGCCTCGGCTGCCTCGGATTGGTGGTGATCTGATCCGGGCGCAGTTGCCGCAGCGTCGTTCCGGGCACCGGCGCCGGGTCGAAGTAGAGATCCGTGGCGGACGAGGCCGACAGCGAGGACAGCGAAGGCACCCGGTTGACCACCTTCACGCCGGTGGTTGGCGGGGCCGCAGCCTGTGCTGGGGGGGTGGTCGTCCCCTTGGCGTCGTGATCTTCGCCTGACATAACGGTGTCGGTCGGCTCGTGACCGGAGTCAGCCGGCCGCGGGGGAGCAGTCGGGATCAGCGCCCCCAATCCCCGTCCGAGACCACCACGCCGTTGGGGTTTGGTCACTACCGTGCCTCCCGCTGCTCGCCGTGCGCCGACTCGTGGGCTGTGCCGTTGTCCGCCTCGGTCGGTGCCTGCTCCTGGACCTGTGCGGCTGGGGCAGCGCCACGCTCAGCCAGCTCCCGGGCCGCTTCCAGGTAGCTGACCGCGCCGCGCGATCCCGGATCGTAGGTGATCACGGTCTGGCCATAGCCCGGTGCCTCTGATACCCGGACGTTGCGAGGAATGACCGACCGGATCACCTTGTCGCCGAAGTGCTGCCGCACCTCGTCGGCCACCTGATCGGCGAGGCGGGTGCGGCTGTCGTACATGGTGAGCAGGACGGTGGATACCTCGAGGGCCTCGTTCAGCTGGGTCTTCACCAGTTCCACCGTGTTGAGCAGCTGGGCCAGCCCTTCCAGCGCGTAGTACTCGCACTGGATCGGGATCAGGATCTCCTTGGCCGCCACCAACGCGTTCAGGGTGAGCAGCCCCAGGGCCGGCGGGCAGTCGATGATGACGTAGTCCGCCTTGCCGTCATAGCTGGCCAGCGCCCTGCGCAACCGGTGCTCGCGAGCCACCTGGGACGCGAGTTCGATATCGGCCCCGGCGAGATCGATGGTGGCGGGCACGCAGTACAGCAGGGGCGCGTTCTCCACCTGGACGGCCACGTCGCTCAGCGACATGCTGCCAAGCAGGACGTCGTAGACCGACGGCGTGCCAGTCACGTGGTCCACTCCGAGCGCCGTGCTGGCATTGCCCTGCGGGTCGAGGTCGATCAGCAGCACATGGAGGCCGTGCAACGCAAGCGCCATCGCCAGGTTGACCGCGGACGTCGTCTTGCCCACGCCGCCCTTCTGGTTGGCGACCGTGATGACGCGACGGGCGGTGGGCTGGCTCCAGGACTGCTTCCGTACGTTCCGCACCTGTACAGCCTGCATCGCCTCTCGGGCAATCGGTGTATTCATCGATGTTTCACGTGAAACAAAGGCTTCTCCGGGATGCTGCGCTTCATGGGCGAGGTCGGCCTGCAGGGCTTCGTAGAGGTCGGTGCCCTGCGATGTTTCACGTGAAACAACGGTGTTCACTCGCACGGCCTCCGTCCAACCGCCGTTGTCTGACACGGACGTGGCCTGCTCCACCGGTTCAACCTCACATGAAATTAATGGGATTCTGGTGCTGGGGAAGGAAATGGCGACCTCTTCGGACATTTCGGGCGCGACCGCGCGGTCTAACCGGCGCACGACGATGCCAGCAGAGGTTGCGGATACCGGACCGGAGCCGGTCGATCAGGGAGCCCGGTGGCCGTCCAGCTCACGGAGCGGGGCGCTACCTGCGAACGAGATGCACCACCCGGGTCGGCGGATCGACCAGTTCGGCCCCACATTCGATGACCCCCATCACCTCGGCCCGCATCCGGGTCAGCAACTGCTGGTGCTCGGCTACTTCGTCCTCGGCGCTGGCCCCTTTGACGGCGAGCAGGCTGCCACCGGGTCGAAGGAGCGGAAAACTCCAGCGGACCAGCCGGTCCAGTGGCGCTACCGCTCGTGCCGTCACGAACTGCGCTGAACCTACCGTGTTCCGCACGCTGATGTCCTCCGCCCTGCCACGGATGACACGAACCCGATCGGTAAGTTCCAGCGCCGCCACCACTTCGGTGAGGAAGTCGGTGCGCCGGAGCAGCGATTCGACCAGGTCCACGGTGAGATCGGGACGTACACAGGCCATCGCGAGGCCGGGCAGGCCTGCTCCGGTGCCGATATCGACCAGCCTGGCACCGGACGGAACCAGCTCCGCGACCGCTACCGAGTTCAGCAGGTGACGATCCCACAGCCGCGGTATCTCCCGCGGACCGAGCAGCCCCCGCACCGTGCCGGGCCCGGCGAGCCAGCCGGCGTAGCGCACCAGCAACTCGGCGGACGCGCCGAAACGCTGGAAGACGACGTCCGGCGGCGTGAGGTCAGCGGCCGAAACCGCCTCACCAGCCGAAGCGGGGGGTTCGCTGCCGGTCACGTCGCCGGCAGCACCACAACCCGCCGGTTCGGCTCCTCGCCCTCGGACTCGCTGATGACACCGTCGGTCGCCGAGATGGCGTCGTGGACGACCTTGCGCTCGAACGGGTTCATCGGCGACAGCCGCACCGGCTCGCCCGAGCTGAGGACCTCCTCGGCGGTCTGCTTGGCCAGGGCAGTCAGCTCGGTCCGGCGGGCCCGGCGGTGCCCCGACACGTCGAGCATCAGACGGCTGCGCACGCCGGTCTGCTGCTGCACCGCGAGCCGGGTGAGCTCCTGCAGCGCGTCCAGGGTGGCGCCGGCCGGGCCGATCAGCGGCTGCAGGTCCGAACCGACGATGGCGACCATCGCCCTGCCGTTCTCGACGTCGAGGTCGATGTCACCGTCGTAGTCGACGATGTCGAGCAGCCGCTCGAGATAGTCGGCGGCGATGTCGCCCTCCTGGACCAGCAGCGACGGGGCGTCCGCACCCTCGCGGGCGTCCGAGGAGGCGGTGGCGGGCGTAGCGATATGTGGCGAAGCGGTGTCGGTCATCAGAATCCCTCGTTCGGGTACCTGCGCGGGTTGCAGGGCGTGGATGAGAAACGGCTCGCCGATTACCGGCGTTTCTTGCTCGGGGAGCGTTTGTTGCCGGGCCGGTTGCCGGCGGCGGGCCGGGGGGCGCGCGCGCCGTTCGACCCGGACGCGGCCGCCCCGGAGGCCTTGTCGGCCGGTTGGCCTGCGGCCGGCTCGGACTTGGACAGGTTCACGTTCGCGGTGCCCGCCGCGGCGCCGTTGGTCCTGCCCGCGGCCAGGTCGCCCTGAACCGCCGTGGCGCCCGATCGGGGAGCGCCGGGCCGGTTGCCCTTGGGGGTGACCGGCTTCTGGCCGACCTTCGGCGCCAGCGTCTTGCCGGGCTGGCTGGCCGGGGCGCTCACAGCGGCCACGGGAGGAGTGTGCGGGTGGTAGCGGAAGATGTAGTACTGCTGGCCCAGCGTCCACAGGTTGCTGGTGAACCAGTACAGCAGCACCCCGAGCGGGAAGAAGAAGCCCGAGCCCAGGACGGACACCGGAATGCCCACCAGCATCACCCGCTGGATCATCGCGGCCTGCCCCTCCGGCGGGGTGGTCTGGTTCGCGATCACGGCCCGCTGGGTGAGATAGGTGGCCAGCGCGCTGATGATCACCAGCACGATGGTCACGATGCGGGTGGTGCTGAGGTCCCCGCCGAGTTGGTCCTGGATCTGTTCCGCGGAATCACGCAGCGAGGCGGCCAGCGGGGCATTGAAGAGCTTGGCCGCGGCCGCGTCGGTGGTCTGCTTCTCGGTGAAGCTGTAGAGCGTCAGGCCGCGGGAGCCCGGCGGCAGCCCGACCGAGTTGGAGATGTGCTTGAGCACGTGGAAGAGCGAGATGAAGATCGGGATCTGCAGCAACATCGGCAGGCAGCCCGAGATCGGGTTGAACCCCTCGGACTGCTGCAGCGCCATCATCTCCCGCTGCAGGGTCGCCTTGTCGCCCTTGTGCTTCTCCTGCAGCTTCTTGATCTTGGGCTGCATCTCCTGCATGCGGCGCTGGTAGTGCACCTGCTTGACGAAGAACCGGAACATCAGCAGCCGGGCGGTGACCACCAGCATGATGATCGACAGCGCCCAGGTGAGGCCGCTCTGCTCGTCCATGCCCAGCAGCGTGAACAGCTGGTACCAGCGCAGCAGCACCCACGAGATGGAGGTGTAGAGGAAGTCCAGCATCAACCAGCCTGTTCTAGGAGAGTCTTCTCATCCGACGAGTCGCTACCGCGATCGGTTCCCTCGTCCAGTGCCCGATCCGGATCATCGGATCCCGGAACCGGGTCATATCCCCCCGGACGAAACGGCTGGCAGCGACCGATCCGGCGTATTCCCAGCCATACCCCGCGAACCAGGCCGTACCGGGCAATAGCGGTCGCGGTGTAGACGCTGCAGCTGGGGGTGTACCGGCACGCCGGAGGGCGCCTGGAACTCCAGGCGCCCTGATAGACGGCGATGGCGAGAAGAGCGGCGCGAGCCCCCGGTCCCGGACGGTCGGTCATCGACTCGATCCGCTCCGTCCATCGGTGGCGGAGAACGCCGGCGATCGGCCGCCGGTCAGCTTGTCCAGAGCCCGGCTCAGATCCCGGCCTAGTACGGCGGACGTGGCCGCGGAGGTCTCGGGAAGGGCCCGCACCACCAGCTTGGCTCCGTTCGGGATCAGATCGAGCCGCTCCCTGAGTTGGGCACGCAACCGGCGCGACACCTGGTGACGCACCACGCTGGCGCCGACCGACTTGCCGACCACCAGCCCGACCTTGCTCACGCCCGCGCTGTCGGCATCGGCAAGCAGGTAGACCACGACCGAACCGCAGCGCGCCCGGCGGCCCCGCCTGGTGACGGCGGTGAAGTCGGCGGCGGTCCGCAGACGATGCGCGGCGGGCAACACCGGGAAGGCCGGGATCAGGCGGACAGTTCGCCGCGGCCCTTGCGACGCCGAGCCTGCAGGATGGCGCGTCCGGCGCGCGTCCGCATCCGCAGACGGAAGCCGTGGGTCTTGGCCCGGCGGCGGTTGTTCGGCTGGAAGGTCCGCTTGCTCACGGTCTGGCTCCATCACAATCTTCGCACCTGGTGCACGGCGACTGCCCGCGCACTCGGCTGGGTGGACAACGCCCCGTCCGGAAACCCGGTCGGAGCATTGGTGGAACAGCACAGGAGGCGTGCCACCGAACTCCGGGGAATCGCGGCGGCACACGAGAACTCAACGGTACGGATCAACCCCTATCGAGGTCAAACCGAGGGTCCCGCTCCGCCGTCCGCAGCCAGGCGTTCGCCGACAACCGGCTCGCCCAAGAGATATAGGTTTAGGCAATGTAAAGAACGAAGATCCAATGCCGGGCAGCGAAAATTGTGCCGGAAACTACCCGACACGCCCGAACTCGTCCAATCTCGTTCTCCGGCATTGTGAGTTGCCCCGATCCGCTGTTAGGTTGGCGGCTCGAACCCAAACGCTGCGGGATCTGAGCGAGCACTTCGGCCAGCAGGCCGGAGTTGTTTCGGCACCCCTCCACAGGCTGTGGATAAATTTGTGGATACATCTCGGTATCTGGCTGCGCCTATGGCCGGTTCCACCGGTCAACAAGGGCCGCAGGCGGTGTCGAGCGGAATGACCTAGGGAGTGGACCCAACGTGGCGGACGAGCTCGCCGATCTCGCGGATGTCTGGCACCGTGCGATCAACCAGCTCGATGACCCCTCGGTCCGGCCCCACCAGCGTGCCTGGCTCAGCCTGACCCGCCCCATCGGGCTGCTGGAGGACACCGCGCTGCTCGCGGCCCCGAACACCTACGCCAAGGACTACCTGGAGAACAACCTGCGGCCGCTGATCACCGCGACCCTCAGCGACGCCCTCGGCCGGGACATCAACGTCGCCGTGACCATCCAGCCGATGGAGCCCGGTGACCGCCCGAGCGTCACCGAGGCCGAGGACACCGAGGCCGAAGACACCGAGATCGACAGCTACGACCGGTTCTCCGACGGGCCCGACGAACGGGTGGACGTCCTGTACGACGGACGGATCGACGGCACCCCCCTGCCGGCCCGGGGGATCTTCGGCAGCGCGCCGACGGCGGCGATGGTCCGGGTCGACCACGAGGCCCGGCTCAACCCGAAGTACACCTTCGAGACCTTCGTCCCGGGCTCGTCCAACCGGTTCGCCCACGCCGCGGCGGTCGCGGTCGCCGAGGCGCCGGCCAAGGCGTACAACCCGCTGTTCATCTACGGCGAATCGGGCCTGGGCAAGACCCACCTGCTGCACGCGATCGGCACCTACGGCCGCCGGCTGGAACCGAGCATGCGGGTGCGCTACGTCTCCAGCGAAGAGTTCACCAACGACTTCATCAACTCGGTGCGGGTGAACGACGTCCAGTCCTTCCAGCGCCGCTACCGCGACGTGGACCTGTTGCTGATCGACGACATCCAGTTCCTGGAGCGCGCCGAGCAGACCCAGGAGGCGTTCTTCCACACCTTCAACACCCTGCAGCTGGCGAACAAGCAGATCGTGATCTCCTGCGATCGCAAGCCCGAGCAGCTGTCCGGGCTGCAGAACCGGCTGGTCACCCGGTTCAAGTCCGGGTTGATCACCGATGTGCAGGCGCCCGACCTGGAGCTGCGGATCGCCATCCTGCGCAAGAAGGCCGCCAAGGACGGCATGACCCTGCAGCCGGGCGTCATGGAGTTCATCGCCTCGAAGATCCAGAGCAACATCCGGGAGCTCGAGGGCGCCCTGATCCGCGTGGTGGCCTTCGGCAGCCTGAACAAGCAGGACATCGACCTCAAGCTCGCCGAGATCGTGCTGAAGGACCTGATCTCCGAGTCCGACCGGCCCGACATCACCGCCTCGACGATCATGGCGGTGACGGCCGAGTACTTCGGCATCACCCTGGAGGACCTCACCGGCAGCTCGCGCACCCGGGTGCTGGTCTCGGCACGCCAGATCGCGATGTACCTGTGCCGGGAGCTGACCGAGCTGTCGCTGCCCAAGATCGGCCAGACCTTCGGCGGCCGCGACCACACCACGGTGATGCACGCCGAACGCAAGATCCGCTCGCTGATGACCGAGCGCCGCAACGTCTACAACCAGATCACCGAGCTGACCAGCCGGATCCGGACCCGCGCCCGCTCCTGAGCGGCCCCCTCCACTGCCCCTTTCTGCGCACCCGGCGACCCCGGGTGAAGTAATCATGTGATTCCACAGTGTGGGTAGTCGTGTGGACAAGGGTCGCCGGAGCTGTGGAGTACACCAGGGGGTAATTCCCCGTCCACCTCGGGGTTGCCGTACCTCGCAGGTTGTCCGACCCGCCGCCCACATGCCACACGCCGCCTGACCAGGGGAAACACCGCTTTTCCACAGCGTCCACAGGCCTTATGACGACGATGACTTAGCTCTATTAAGAAATACAAGAACTACCTATAGCTGCTGGGGACGGACCGGGGTGCCCCGGCGCGGACGAGCGGGCTACGGTGAAACTCGAAGTGCGCAAGTCCGACCGGGCACGACGGCCGGCCGGGCGCGACGATCAACCGGGCACGACAGTGAGAGGTGGGGGCAGCATGGAGATCGGTCTCATCGGGCTGGGCAAGATGGGCGGCAACATGGCCGAACGGATCCGCAACGGCGGCCACACCGTCGTCGGCTTCGACCGGTCGCCGGAAGCGGCACGCGATGTCGCCTCGCTCGAGGAGCTGGTCAGCACGCTGGCCGCGCCCCGGACGGTCTGGATCATGGTTCCCTCCGGAGCCCCGACCGCCCAGACGATCAGAGATCTCAGCGACCTGCTCAGTGAGGGCGACCTGGTCATCGACGGGGGCAACTCCAAGTACACCGATGACGCCGTGCATGCCGAGCTGCTCGGCGCCAAGGGCATCTCCTTCGTCGACGCCGGCGTCTCCGGCGGTGTGTGGGGGCTGAAGAACGGCTATGCCCTGATGGTCGGCGGTGCGGTGCAGGACGTCGCCCGGGTCCAGCCGATCTTCGACGCGCTCAAGCCCGAGGGTGAGGGCGGCTTCGTGCACGCCGGCACCACGGTCGGGGCCGGACACTTCGCCAAGATGGTTCACAACGGCATCGAATACGGAATGATGCAGGCCTATGCAGAGGGCTACGAGCTGATGGCGGCCTCGCCGCTGCTGGACAACGTCGCCGAGACGTTCAAGTCCTGGCAGCAGGGCACGGTCATCCGGTCCTGGCTGCTCGACCTGGCGGTGCTGGCGCTGCAGGACGACCCCGAGCTGAGCAAGCTGCGGGGCTATGCCGCGGACTCCGGCGAGGGCCGGTGGACCGTCGAGGCGGCCATCGACAACGCCGTGCCGCTGCCGGTGATCACCGCGGCGCTGTTCGCCCGCTTCTCCTCCCGGCAGGACGACTCGCCGGCGATGAAGATGGTCGCCGCGCTGCGCAACCAGTTCGGCGGCCACGCCATCGAAGCGGTCGGCAGCGTCACCGCCTCGCAGGCCATCTCGCCCGGCACTCCCTGAGTCCGGCGTCCTGGCTTCCCTGCGGCCTCGATGTACGTCCAGCACCTCAGCGTCGCTGACTTCCGGAGCTGGACCCGGGCTGACCTGGCCTTCGAGCCGGGCGCCAGCGTGTTCCTCGGGGCCAACGGCGAGGGCAAGACCAACCTGCTGGAGGCGATCGGCTACCTGGCGACGCTGGGCAGCCACCGGGTCGCCACCGACGCCCCGCTGATCCGCGCCGGCGCCGAGCGCGCGGTGGTGCAGGCCGCCGTCGTCTCGGCCGGCCGGCAGCTGGTGCTCGAGGTCGAGATCACTCCGGGCCGGGCGAACCGGGCCAAGCTCAACCGGTCGCCGGTGCCACGGCCGCGCGACATCCTGGGCGGTCTGCGGACCGTGTTGTTCGCCCCCGAGGACCTGGCGATCGTCCGCGGCGACCCGTCCGAACGCCGGCGGTTCCTCGATGACGTGCTGGTGCAGCTGACGCCGCGGCTGGCCGGCGTCCGCGCCGACTACGAGCGGGTGCTCAAGCAGCGGGCGGCGCTGCTCAAGACCGCCGGCGCGGCTCGGCGGGCCGGCGGCGCCGGTGACCTGCGCACCCTGGAGGTGTGGGACGGCCACCTGGCCACCCAGGGCGCGCAGCTGCTGGCCGCCCGGTTGGCCCTGGTGGCGGCGCTGCGGCCGTACGCAACCCAGTCCTACGCCGAGCTGGCCCCGGCCAGCGGACGGCTGGCGCTCAGTTATGTCAGCTCGGTCGTGGATCCGGCAGGTAATGACACCGGTGAAATTCCATCCGTGGAGGTCCTGTCAGAGGCGTTGCTGGCCGAGCTGGCCAGGGTCCGGCCCCAGGAGATCGAGCGCGGGGTCAGCCTGGTGGGCCCGCACCGCGACGACCTGGAGATCCGGCTCAACGAGCTCCCGTTGCGCGGCTACGCCAGCCATGGCGAGGGATGGTCGGCGGCGCTGGCGCTCCGGCTGGCCTGCTACGAGCTGCTCTCGGCCGACGGGGCGGAGCCGGTGCTGATCCTCGACGACGTCTTCGCCGAGCTCGACGCGGCCCGGCGGGACCAGCTGGCGAGCATCGCGGGCAAGGCCGAGCAGGTGCTCATCTCGGCCGCGGTGCTGGGCGACGTGCCGCCGGCGTTGACCGGGACGCGCTACCTGGTTGCGGACGGTGAGGTTCATCGTGCCGGGTGAGGATGAGGTAAACAAAGATATCCACCGGGACGAGGACCGGTTTGGAAAGGCTGACCGAGACTTGTCCCCAGAATTTCCGCAGTTATCCACAGGTGGGTTTCCGGATGTGGACACCGAGAGTGAGGAACCGGCTGCCGACGACCTCGCGGCCGGGGCGCTCCGCTCAGCCCGCTCGATAGCCAGCAGCCGGGGCGGGAGCGGCCGGCCGGCCCGGCTCAAGCGGCGGCACAAGCCGGGCGGGGGCTACAGCGGCGCCCGTCCGGACGAGCGTGACCCGGCGCTGATCGGCAGCATCCTGCCCACTGCCATGGCCGAACTCGGCTGGGTGGGCCCGCTGGCCCACGCCCGGCTGATGGGCCAGTGGGCGAGCGTGGTGGGCGCGGAGATCGCCGCCCGCTGCCATCCGGTCAGCCTGGTCGACGGCGAGCTGAAGGTGTCGGCCGAATCCACCGCGTGGGCCACTCAGCTACGCTTGATGGCGCCCCAGATCCTGGCCCGGATCGCCCGGGAGCTGCCGGCCGGGCTGGTCCGCAAGCTGGTCATCACCGGTCCGTCGGCCCCGTCCTGGAAGCACGGCCCCTGGTCGATGCACGGCGGCCGCGGGGCGCGCGACACCTATGGCTGAGCCGGTCAGGGGCCGGCCTGGAGCCGGTCTGTGGCGCGATCGCGGGTATCCCGATTCACCAGTGGCCACAAAATCGCTCTGTGGAACGTTCAGCCGTGTTGCCAGCCGCATTGTGGGCTGCTGACCCCGTAGACTGGTGAGGTTGACCCCCGCTGGTGGGGCGCTGTGGCGTCACCGCGTATCACAGCTTGGAAGAGCAGTCCAGATGAAGGAGCACCGAGTGGCGGCTAAGGCTGCGTCTGAATACGGAGCAGATTCGATCACCGTCCTCGAGGGGCTCGAAGCTGTCCGCAAGCGTCCCGGGATGTATATCGGCTCCACCGGCGAGCGAGGCCTGCACCACCTGGTGCAGGAAGTGGTGGACAACTCCGTCGACGAGGCGCTGGCCGGCTACTGCGACCGGATCGCGGTCACCCTGCTGCCCAATGGCGGGGTCCGGGTGGTCGACAACGGCCGCGGCATGCCGGTGGGCATGAACACCGCGCAGAAGAAGCCCGCGGTCGAGGTGATCCTGACCGTCCTGCACGCCGGCGGAAAGTTCGACAGCGACTCCTACGCGGTCTCCGGCGGCCTGCACGGCGTCGGCATCTCGGTCGTCAACGCGCTGTCGACCCGGCTGGAGGTCGAGATCAAGCGCGAGGGCTACGTCTGGCGCCAGCCCTACGTCGACCAGAAGCCGGCCGCGCCGCTGGCCAAGGGCGAGCCCAGCCGCGAGACCGGCACCACCGTCACGTTCTGGCCGGACGCCTCGATCTTCGAGACCATCGAGTTCTCCTTCGAGATCATCACCCGCCGGCTGCAGGAGATGGCCTTCCTGAACAAGGGCCTGACCATCACGGTGTGCGACGAGCGCGGCGGCGATCACGAGTACCGCGAGGTGACCTACCACTACGCCGGCGGCATCGCCGACTTCGTCAAGCACCTCAACGCCACCAAGTCCCCGATCCACAAGTCGGTGGTCTACTTCGAGGCCGAGGACAAGGAGCTGCGGCTGTCGGCCGAGGTGGCGCTGCAGTGGAACGAGTCCTACTCCGAGTCGGTCTACACCTTCGCCAACACCATCAACACCCATGAGGGCGGCACTCACGAGGAGGGCTTCCGCAGCGCGCTGACCTCGGTGGTGAACCGGTGGGCGACCGACAAGAAGATCTTCAAGCCCAACGACGAGAAGCTGACCGGCGACGACATCCGCGAGGGCCTGGCGGCGATCGTCTCGATCAAGATGGCCGAGCCGCAGTTCGAGGGGCAGACCAAGACCAAGCTCGGCAACTCCGAGGCCAAGTCCTTCATCCAGAAGGTCTGCAACGAGTGGCTGGCCGACTGGTTCGAGCGCAATCCCACCGAGGGCCGGCTGATCATCACCAAGGCCACCTCGGCGGCCCGGGCCCGCAAGGCCGCGCAGCAGGCCCGCAAGCTGGCCCGCAAGAACGCCCTGGACACCATGGGACTGCCGGGCAAGCTGGCCGACTGCCGGTCCACCGACCCGAGCAAGAGCGAGCTCTACATCGTCGAGGGCGACTCTGCCGGCGGCTCGGCCAAGTCCGGCCGGGACTCCATGTACCAGGCGATCCTGCCGATCCGCGGCAAGATCATCAACGTCGAGAAGGCCCGCATCGACCGGGTGCTGAAGAACACCGAGGTCCAGTCGCTGATCACCGCGCTGGGCACCGGCATCCACGACGACTTCGACCTGACCAAGCTGCGCTACCACAAGGTGGTGCTGATGGCCGACGCCGACGTCGACGGCCAGCACATCACCACGCTGCTGCTGACCCTGCTGTTCCGGTTCATGCGCCCGCTGATCGAGCACAGCCACGTCTACCTCGCGATGCCGCCGCTGTACAAGATCAAGTGGGCCAAGGGCGAGCCGGACTACGCCTACTCCGACCGCGAGCGGGACGGCCTGATCCAGGCCGGGGAGAGCGCCGGCCGACGCCGGGTCGCCGGCGACTCGATCCAGCGGTACAAGGGCCTGGGCGAGATGAACGCCAAGGAGCTCTGGGAGACCACCATGGATCCGGCCACCCGGATGCTGCGGCTGGTCACCTTGGACGACGCCGCGACGGCGGACGAATTGTTCTCGGTGCTGATGGGCGATGACGTCGACGCCCGCCGGTCCTTCATCGTCCGCAATGCCAAGGACGTCCGGTTCCTCGACATCTGACGCAGCTGCCGTGGACTCCGCCCCGCCCAGTGCCGGACCGTCCCGCAGCCGTTCCTGCCTGACCTGCCCTAGTTCGAAAGGCCTTCATGACTGAGATCCCGCCGCCCATCGACCGGATCGAACCGGTCGACATCCAGCTGGAGATGCAGCGCAGCTTCCTGGACTACGCGATGAGCGTGATCGTCGCCCGGGCGCTGCCGGACGTGCGGGACGGGCTCAAGCCGGTGCACCGCCGGGTGCTCTACGCCATGTACGACAGCGGCTTCCGGCCGGACCGGGGCTACGTCAAGTGCTCGCGGGTGGTCGGCGACGTGATGGGCAACTATCACCCGCACGGGGACTCGGCGATCTACGACACCCTGGTGCGGCTGGCCCAGCCATGGTCGATGCGCGCTCCGCTGATCGACGGCCAGGGCAACTTCGGCTCGCCCGGCAACGACCCGGCGGCCGCGATGCGGTACTGCGTGGTGGGCCAGACGATGGTCGCGACCCCGGACGGCGACGTCCCGATCGCCGACCTGGCGCCCGGCGTGGAGCCGAACTCGACCACCGAGGTCGACTTCAAGGTGATCGGCCGGGACGGCGTCCCGGTCCGGGTCAGCGCGTTCCACCACTCCGGGGAGCATCCGGTGCTGACGGTGTCGGCCGGTGACCGGTCGGTGACCGGCACCGCCAACCACCCGCTGCTGGTGATCGGCCGGGTGCAGAGCGTCCCGACCCTGATGTGGAAGCTGCTCGGCGAGATCACCGCCGGCGACGTCCTGGTGGTGCGTTCGTCGGAGCTCAGCACCCAGAGCTGGGCCAGGGCGTTGCCGCTGCTGCCCGACCTGACCGCCGCCTACCGCACCGGCCAGGCCCGGCACCTGCCCGACGACGGCGGCGACCCGCGCCAGTTCACCCTGGTTCCGGTCACCTCGGTGGCTCCGGCCGGCGTCCAGGCGGTCTACTCGCTGCGGGTGGACTCGGCAGACCATGCCTTCCTGACCAACGGCTTCATCTCCCACAACACCGAGGCCCGGCTGTCGCCGCTGGCCATGGAGATGCTGCGCGACATCGACGAGGACACCGTCGACTTCAAGCCGAACTACGACGGCCGGTCGTCGGAGCCGGTGGTGCTGCCGTCCCGGATCCCGAACCTGCTGGTCAACGGCGGCGGCGGGATCGCGGTCGGGATGGCGACCAACCTGCCCCCGCACAACCTGCGCGAGGTGGCCGCCGGCGTCACCTGGGCCCTCGACCACCCGGACGCCACGCCCGAGGAGCTGCTCGAGCAGCTGATGACGGCCATCCCGGGGCCGGACTTCCCCACCAAGGCGCTGATCGTGGGCCGGGACGGCATCGAGGAGGCCTACCGCACCGGCCGCGGCTCGATCCGGATGCGCGCGGTCGTCACCGTCGAGGAGGACAGCCGCGGGCGCACCATTCTGGTGGTCACCGAGCTGCCCTACCAGGTCAACCCGGACAACCTGGTGGAGAACATCGCGGGCCTGGCCCGGGACGGCCGGGTGACCGGCATCGCCGACATCAACGACGAGTCCTCCGACCGGATCGGGATGCGCATCGTGGTCACGCTCAAGCGCGACGCGGTGGCCAAGGTGGTGCTCAACAACCTCTACAAGCACACCCAGCTGCAGACGACCTTCGGCGTCACGATGCTCGCGATCGTGGACGGGGTGCCCCGCACGCTGGCGCTCAACCAGGTGGTCAGCTACTACGTCGAACACCAGGTCGAGGTCATCCAGCGGCGCACCCGGTACCGGCTGCGCAAGGCCGAGGAGCGGGCGCACATCCTGCGCGCCTACCTCAAGGCGCTGGACGCCCTCGATGCCGTCATCGCCCTGATCCGCAGCTCGCCGTCGGCCGACGCGGCCCGCACCGGGCTGATGGAGCTGCTGGCGATCGACGAGATCCAGGCGGTGGCGATCCTGGACCTGCAGCTGCGCCGGCTGGCTGCCCTGGAGCGGTTGCGCATCCAGGAGGAGGCCGCCGAGATCGAGGCCAAGATCGCCGACTTCAAGGACATCCTCGACAAGCCGGGCCGGCAGCGCCAGATCATCCGGGACGAGCTGAACGAGATCGTCGACAAGTACGGCAACGAGCGGCGGACCCGGCTGATCCCCTACGACGGCGACATGTCGATGGAGGACCTGATCGCCGCCGAGGACGTGGTGGTGACCATCACCCGGACCGGCTACGCCAAGCGCACCAAGACCGACCTCTACCGGGCCCAGCGCCGCGGCGGCAAGGGCGTGCAGGGCGCGGCGCTGAAGACCGACGACCTGGTCGCGCACTTCTTCGTCTGCTCGACGCACGACTGGATCCTGTTCTTCACCAACAAGGGGCGGGTGTACCGGGCCAAGACCTATGAGCTTCCCGAGGCCAACCGCAACGCCCGCGGCCAGCACGTGGCCAACCTGCTGGCCTTCCAGCCGGACGAGGTGATCGCCGAGGTGATCACCATCAAGAACTACGAGGTGGCGCCGTACCTGGTGCTGGCCACCAAGGCCGGCCTGGTCAAGAAGACCAAGCTCACCGACTTCGACTCCAACCGCTCCGGCGGGATCGTCGCGATCAACCTGCGCGAGGAGGACGAGCTCATCGACGCGGCCCTGATCTCGGCCGACGACGACCTGCTGCTGGTCAGCAAGCTCGCGCAGTCGATCCGGTTCAAGGCCGACGACGAGACGCTGCGCCCGATG
Organism: Jatrophihabitans sp.; assembly: GCF_036388195.1. Lineage (GTDB taxonomy): Bacteria > Actinomycetota > Actinomycetes > Mycobacteriales > Jatrophihabitantaceae > Jatrophihabitans_A. The sequence continues at coordinate 32,689 of NZ_DASVSG010000062.1, forward strand.
GGCCGGGCCACCTCCGGGGTGATCGGCATGCGCTTCTCCGGCCGGGACGAGCTGCTGGCCATGGAGGTCGTCCAGGACGACATGGAGATCCTGATCGCCACCGACGGGGGCTTCGCCAAGCGGACCAAGGTCGAGGAGTATCCCGTCCAAGGTCGAGGCGGGAAGGGCGTCCTGACCGCGCGTATAGTCTCGACGCGAGGTGGATTGGTCGGGGCGATGACCGTCCGGCCCGAGGACGAGCTGTATGCGATCACGTCCGACGGCGTGGTGATCCGGACGTCCGTCGCCGAGGTTCGACGGGCACAGCGTCAAACCATGGGCGTGCGGCTGATCAACCTGCCCGACGGAGTCAATCTCATCTCGATCGCCCGCAATGCTGACGAACCCGAGGAGCAGGAGTAGCAGGGATATGACTCAGGGCTATCCGCCGCCTGCCCGGGGCAGCAACGCCGGCGCCGATCAGGACACCGCCACCCTTCCCAAGGTGTCGCCGGGGCAGGCGCCAGGCCAGCATTCCGGCGGGTGGTCGGGGGCGACGGTCAGCTCCGGGCCTGGCTCGTCCGGCTCAGCTGGCTCGGACGACGGCTCCGGTGGCGGCTTCTCGGCCAAGCTGGCCTCGGCGGCGGCCACCGCGACGTCGGCGGCCTCGTCGGCCAAGGGCGCGATGAAGACGGCTGCGGGCGAGGCGGAGAGCCGGGCCGGCCGCCGCTCCAACCGCGGGGTTCGGCAGCCGCGGCGGGCCCGGCTGACGCTGAGCCACATCAACGTCTACTCGGTATTCAAGTTCTCCTGCGTGCTGGCGATCGCGCTGTTCTTCGTCTGGTTGATCATGATCGGGGTGCTGTACGGCATCCTCGACATCGCCGGGGTGTTCGACAAGGTCAACGAGACCGTGAGCACCATCTCCGGGGACAACAAGACCGGTGACATCATCACCGGCTCGCTGGTCTTCGGCGGCGCGATCATCATCGGCGCGGTCAACATCGTGCTGTTCATCGCGCTGAGCACGGTGGGGGCGATGGTCTACAACCTGTGCGCCGACCTGGTCGGTGGCACCGAGGTGACCCTGTCCGAACGGGAGTAGTTCGGCGGCTCTTGTGCGGTCGCTGTGCGGCTCTGTGCAGGGGCCACTGCCGGGGACGGTGCGGCTTTTGCGCGCGGGCTGCTGCCGGGCCCGGTGGGGCTTGTACGCGGGACGCAGCTCCGGCCGCGGCAGCTCAGGGGCCGGTTTGGGGCCGGAGAAGCCACCCGGTAAAGTCACTCCTCGCGCGTCAGCGTGCAGCGGGCCTATAGCTCAGACGGTTAGAGCGCATCCCTGATAAGGATGAGGCCGGAGGTTCAAGTCCTCCTAGGCCCACTCTGCAAGGCGTTCGGTGTTCTTCGGTCCGGCCGGCTATCGCAGCGAGGAGAAGCCCGTGAAGAAGTTGCTGATGCTCGCCGCCGCGGCCATCGGGGCGCAGTACGCGATGAAGCGCAAGAAGGGCCAGGACACCAGCGAGGTCTGGAAGCAGGCCACTCAGCAACCGTGAACGCCCGCCGCGACCGCTGGCGACTAGGATCTGTTGTCTCGGGAGCCCGCTTTGCGGGCCCTGCCCGGGGACGTAGCTCAATTGGCAGAGCACTGCCTTTGCAAGGCAGGGGTTAGGGGTTCGATTCCCCTCGTCTCCACCATCTTGAGGACTCGAGTGATTGTTGCCTCCCCCGCAGTGGCTCTCATCACGGTGGCTGGCCTGCGCAACGCGCCCGGCAGATCCCGCGCTAGCGCGGCCAAATCACTAACCTGAGCACCACAGCGTCGGTGTCAGATGGCCGCCCTAGGCTCGTCCGTGATGAGTGAGTTCGGAGGTCCCGTGGGAGTACGAAGTCGGCGTAGCAGCACCGACACTGCTCAAGCCCGACCTGGCACGACGCGTAAGCCGCTCGCAATCGATCTGTTCTGCGGCGCGGGCGGGCTCTCCTATGGCTTGGAGGCAGCCGGATTCTCGGTAGCCCTCGGCCTGGATTTCAACAAGCACGCCTTGGAGACCTTCCGTCTCAACCACTCCGGCAAGGCGCTCCTGGCGGATGCGCGCGAGGTCTCCGGAGACGACCTGTTGGCCGAAGCCGGCGTTGCCGAGATCGACTTGTTGGCCGGAGGTCCGAGTTGTCAGGGGTTCAGCACCCACGGCAAGCGCCTAGCCGATGACCCGCGCAACTTCCTGTATCGCGAGTTCATGCGGCTGGTGGGCGATCTCCGCCCTGCGACGGTGCTCATGGAGAACGTGAAGGGCATCCTGATCTCGGGCAAGGGAGCGTTTCGCGAACAGGTCGTCGACGCCTTCGAGGAGTTTGGCTACAAGGTTCACGGACGCGTCCTCCTAGCCGCCGACTATGGTGTGCCGCAGATGCGGGAGCGGGTCTTCTTCCTTGCCAGCCGCTTGGGTTCGGACATCACGTTTCCGGTGGCAGGGTTCGGTGCTGCCGAGTCCCTGGAAGTCCAAGCAGGACAGAAACGCGCTCACCGCACGGTCTCAGACGCGCTGGGTGACTTGCCGTTGATCGGGTCTGACTGGAAGATGCAGCCCCTGCCGTACGCCGACGTACCGCTGACCGAGTACCAGAAGCTGATGCGCGCCGGATCTTCCAAGCTGTGGAATCACGTGTCAAGGCCCTTGTCACCACTGGCCGAGTCCATCGTCACACGGCTGCAGCCAGGTCAGGGGCTCCGGTCCATCCCGGTGGACGACCTTCCCGAGAGGTTCTACAAGATGCGGCGGATCTCTACGGGGGAGCTGCGCCGCGACTGCACCACGCTCTACCACCGTCTCTCCCCGGACCGCCCGTCCTACACGATCACCTGCAATTTCACCAACGTGTCGGCCGGCGCATTCACCCATCCGTATGAGGACAGGGCGATCACTCGACGGGAGGCAGCACGGCTGCAGTCGTTCCCCGATAGGTTCAAGTTCGTCGGCGCGAGCATTCCGCACCAGATAGGAAACGCGGTGCCGCCGATCTTGAGCGCTGCCGTGGGGGTGCAGCTACGAGAGCACCTGGCTCGCCACGGCATCGCGGCGGCCTGAAGTGGCCCACTGGATCAGTCCAGCGCTACTGAAGTCGGCTCTACGCACACTCGGGGAGTGGCGAGCCCGTGTCCCGGAGCAGAAGAGCCGTCACGTGTGGTCGTTGCTGCCGCCCAAGTACCGCAGCGCGGGGATCACGGCGCCGATTCCGTACAGCGAGGCCGACGATCGTCAGTTCATGGATCAGTTCCTCCGGCTTCGCGACAGCCAGCACCCCTACTTCGACCCTTTCACCAGGGCATGGCTTCCGGCCGGTTTCTTTCACAGCAATATGGCGACGTATCGCAAAAACACCTTCGTGCGCAGTTGGGGCGCTGCGGAGTGGGACGGGAACCACCTTCAGTTGTCGCCGAACTACTCGCTGATCTTCGCTTCCAAGGTGTTGACCAAGGCCGGCAGCGCAAGTCGCATCCCAGCGCTCGCGTGCGCGATTTTCTTCTATAAGCGACCTTCGGCTGAGTGGGGCCCGGAGCACCCGTTCGCCGCCGGGGTGCCAGACGCGCCCGATGCCCTGGTGCAGCAGTTCCGTGCGGATTTCTCATTCGAAGCCGATTCGGAGTGGACTCCCATCTTCGATCCAGACCCCTCGCTCGTGCCCGAGTACCACGACCTTCTGCGGACGGGCCCATGACGGAGATGACGCTCGAGGATGTGCTCGAGGTGTGCCTTGAGCTGGCAGAGCCCGTCGGCCGGGTGACGATGCAGGAATCCGGCCCTCAGGGGATGCGCGATGGATCGGCCATTTCGACGCAAGGAATCGCAGACGCCGCGTCCGGGTCGCAGTTGATCCTGCCGGGGAACACCTTCCAACGTATCGCCGCCGCCCTGACCCACAGCAATGTTCGCCTTATCGGGCCTCCCGGGACGGGAAAATCGACCCTCGCGAAAGCAGTACTGGACGCCGCCGTCGGTGATCGGCACTCCTTTGCGGTGGCGACGGGTCAATGGACGGGCGACGACGTCATCGGCGGCCCCATCCCCGACCCCCGTGATGCCATGAGCCTGGTCTTTCAGCCCGGCCTCGTCCTCGCCGCGGCTGAACAGGGCAAATGGGTGTGCATAGACGAGATAAACCGTGCCGACATCGATGCTGCTTTCGGCGAACTCTTCGGCCTGCTGGCCGGCTTCGACCTGGAGCTTCCATATCACGCGGAGGCCGGGTCCGAGAAGCGCGTACGGATTTATGCGGAGCGCCCAGCGGGCGTCCTCGAGTCCGGCGAGTACGGCCTTCCGCCGGGCTGGCGAATGATCGCCACGATGAACTCGTGGGACAAACTTTCCCTGAACAGGGTGTCGTTCGCCTTCTCACGGCGGTGGTGCACTGTCTTTCTGCCGGTGCCGGCTCCGTCTGATTTCGAGGCCATTCTCGACCAACTGTGGGCTCAGTTCTTGCCCGAGGGGCCAGAAGCGCTCAAGGCTGCTCTCTACTACCTGTTCGTGTCGGACGTGGACGACGATGGGCCGACCCTGCGCACAATTGGCATGTCTATGGGTCCGGGAATCGCGCGTTCGTGCCTACTGGACATCGCAGCGATGATCACTGCTGGCATAAGCCCGGGAGGAGCTCTGGCATATGCGCTGGAGGGCTTCCTGCTTCCCCAGTTCGAGGGTGCGCTTGAGCAACACGATGCGCTGACCCGCGCGCTCCGAGCCGCGCTGGCCCTGGTTTCAGCGCCATCGGAGTTGGTCGACGAACTCGAAGGCAAGCTTGCGGTGTTCACTGGACGGCGAGTCTCGACCCGGTTCTGATGACAGGAGCCGATCAGCCAGCGGCCAGGCCGTTGTGGACAGCGGAAGTGCTGGATTTCCTTTCCTGGCGGGGCCCCGCCATGTTCGGAAACTGGAGCCCGGCCACGGTGCCCGACCTCGTGAGAATGCTCTCTGCCAGGGACTGGGAAGGCATTCTCGTGGCGAACATTCTCGCGTCACCCGAATTTCAGGTGATGGCCGAAACCGCGGCTCGGGTGATTCCCCGCGAGCTGAGACGGGATCGTGACCATGTCCGCGTGGTGTCTACAGGTCGGCTGCGAGGCCGGATGGAACCAAGGGAAACGATTCGCACGCGTGTCCGACGACGAGACCCGACTCTGTGGGTTGCCTCCAGAACCGTAGACGAATGGCAGACGCAAGCCAACGGCGCGATGGTGGGTTTTCTCGCCCACCTCTTTCGGGTGAGCACAGCGGCTGCCGACTCAGCATCGCTGACGGCAAGCCCGCTGGTTCGCCGTGGAATCTCTCAAATAGAGCGCCTGTTACGAACCGAGCCGTTGCGTCGGGTCTCGCCGGATCCGCACTGGGCAAGCTATGAGATAACGCCGTGGCTTGCCGCCGAGTCCTGGCTGTACCGGACACTGTGGAGCTGGGCGGCAGAATTTCGCCAGGCGCGAGCGGCGCGGGATAGCACGGCCGTGCGTCAGGCGCTTCTCGGCGGGTGGATCGCGTCTGAGAGTGATGACCGTTTGTTCGAGCTTTTCGCCTTGAGCATCGTCGCTCGAGGCCTCTTCCAGCGCGAGGACTGGCATCGCTACGAATTGGTGAGCAGCGCGGACTTCTCTCACGATGCAGCCATCCTCGCGGTCAGCGACAGCTACCAGGTCGAGGTCAGCTTTGATCGCAAACCCCCCGTGGCAGGTAGGTACGGAGAGCTCCTGGCCGGCTATGCGGGGGTGGACGGCAGAGGTCGGCGTCCTGACCTTCAGATCTCGACCCGACGGGATGGAGCAGCCTGTACGACGCTTGTCGAGGTCAAGGCGACCGAGCCGAACAGCGTCTATGGGCGCGATTCGATAGTCAAGGTCTTTGGCTATCTGAAGGACTTCGAAGAGCTGTGGCCCGCAACCATGGAGCATCGGTATCCCAAGGCTCTCCTGTTGTACTCCGGTGAAGTAGGTGCCATCACATCCCTTGAGGAGCGGGTGCGGGTAGACGAACTGCTGCTCTGTTCGCCAGCCACCTTCGCCGCTGAGGTGTCTGCAATCCTCGACGCCCACATGGCGACTCTTTCCTGATGACCCAGAGACGCCCAACAGCAGAGTTGCGGGTGAAGGCGAGCCGTAGCCAAGATGGAAAGGCCCGCCGTTGTGCGGCGGGCGAGTTCCACCTCCCAAACGCCTGAGCAGATCCGAGGATCGTCATGACGGACCGGAATCCCCCCGAGGACTTCACCGCGCAGCAGGGTGGCGCAGACAGCCTGGAAGAGGCCGCGCAGGACGGCCCGCAGCCCGAGACCGAGAACATCGACGAGGCGGCCGAGGACGGGCGGGACAACTCCGAGGCGGAAGACCCCGGCGACAACCGCGACACCGACCCGATCGCCGGCGGCGGCATCCTCGGCAATATCGCCCAGTCCCGGTAGTTCAGCAGGTGCGGTAGCTCAGCCGGCCCTGGTGATCAGCGCGCTCAGCCGTCCATGACGGCCGGCTGCTCGTAGTCGCAGCGCACGCACTGCCGGACGGTGCCGATCGGCTGCATGCCGCGGGTGCTCATCGCGTGCATGTCGATCTCGAACCGGCCGGCGGTGTTGCACTCGTCGCACCAGAGGTCGTTGCGGATCGTGCCGCCGACGACCTGCACTATGTGCCGGACTACTGCCATCTCACTCACCACCTGGGTGAGCGGCGGCGTGGAGCATGGTGGGCGGTGTACTGATCATCGAGCACTCCCTGTGGGTTCAGGGTTACTACCGGCGTTCAACCGGCTACCAAGTGTTACACCTATTTGTTTCGTATGGGTGAAGTTTCGGCCTCGGCGTGGCGGCGAGTGTCGAACCGGGCAACCTGCGACACCTCAGAGGAGCCGGCGGGCACCTCGGGAGATACGCCGGTGGCCGGGCATCGGATGGGTAGCCTGGGCACACCATGGACATCCTCGCGATCTGGCTCGGAAAGCTGACCTTGCTGGCGCTGCGGGCCGTCGGCCGTCGCGGCACCGCGCTGCCCGGCCTGGTCGTGGAGAAGGTGTTTCCCAAGTTCCTGGCCCGGCGGCTGGCCACCCTGCCGCTCGGCGTGGTGGTGGTCACCGGCACCAACGGCAAGACCACCACCACCAAGATGGTGGCCACCGTGCTCGCCCAGCGGCACCGGGTGCTGACCAACGACACCGGCGGCAACTTCGTCCGCGGCGTGCTGACCGCTGTGGTGCAGCAGTCGTCCTGGCTCGGCCGGACGCCGGCCGACGTCGCCGTGTTGGAGCTCGACGAGGCGCACGCGGTCCGGTTCTGCCAGGTGCACCAGCCCGAACGGCTGCTGCTGCTCAACGTGCTGCGCGACCAGCTCGACCGGTTCGGCGAGATCGACACCACCGCCCAGCTGCTGGCCAAGGTGGCGGCCCGGACCACCCGGCACGTCGTGGTCAATCGCGACGACCCGAGGCTGGTCGCGGTCGCTGCCGGACTCGCGGCCGAGGTCAGCTACTTCGGGGTGGCGCCGGCGCTGCGCGAGCAGTTCCCCACCGACGAGGAGATGTACGGCGGGGACGTGCGGTTCTCGGAGCTGAAGGCGTCCGTCGAGCTGCTGGCCCTGGAGCTGGGCGAGACCACCGAGCTCACGCTGCGGATCGGCGACACCGAAGAGGCCATCACGTTGCAGGCCGAGGGCGCCCACAACGCCCAGAACGCGGCGGGCGCGGCGGCGCTGGCGCTGACCCTCGACCTCGATGCCGCCACCATCGCCGACGGCCTGCGCGCGGTGCAGCCCGCCTTCGGCCGCGGCCAGTCCTTCGACCTCGACGGACGCCGGGTGGTGCTGCAGCTGGTGAAGAACCCGGCCGGCTTCCGGCAGTCGCTGCGGACCGTGACCGGGCTGCGGCCGGCCGCCACCGTGATCGCGATCAACGACGACTACGCCGACGGCCGTGACATGTCCTGGCTGTGGGACGTCGAGTTCGCCTCGGTGCTGGCCGGCGCCTCGGGACGGCTGGTCACCTCGGGCACCCGGGCGGCCGACATGGCGCTGCGGTTGCACTACGACGGCCTGGTGGTCGAGAAGGTCGACACCGACCTCGGCCGGGCCGTCCAGCAGGCGGCGGCCGCGGTCGCGCCGGGCGAGACGGTCGTGGTGTTCTCCACCTACACCGCGATGTGGCAGCTGCACCAGGTGCTGGCCAAGCTGACCGGGGTGGCAGTGGGATGAGAAGGGTGGCAGCGATGAGCGCTCGCGCGAAGAGCCGAGTGAAGTCATGACCGTGCTGACGCTGGCGCACCTGTACCCGCGCGAGATGAACATCTACGGCGACACCGGCAACGTCCTGGTGCTGCGCAAGCGGCTGCAGTGGCGTGGCCGGGACGCCAAGGTCGTCGGCGTGCACGTGGGCGATCCGCTGCCGCCCGATACCGACATCCTGCTCGGCGGGGGCGGCCAGGACGCCGCCCAGGGCGAGATCGGCCGCGATTTCGTCAGCCGCGGCGCCGAGCTGCGCGCGATGGCCGACGACGGGGTGGTGATGCTGACGATCTGCGGCAGCTACCAGCTGCTGGGCCACCACTTCCTCACCAAGGACGGCCGCCGGATCGACGGCGTCGGCGTGCTCGACGTCATCACCACCGGCTCGGACCACCGGCTGATCGGCAACAACCACATCGACACCGACTGGGGACGGCTGGTCGGCTTCGAGAACCACAGCGGGCTCACCGAACTCGGCCCCGGCGCCCAGCCGCTCGGCCGGACCGTCGCCGGCCGGGGCAACAACGGCCAGGACCAGACCGAGGGCGCGGTCCGCGACAACGTCTTCGGCACCTACCTGCACGGCCCGGTGCTGGCCAAGAGCCCGCGGTTCGCCGATGAGCTGCTCAGCCGCGCGCTCGCCCGCCGCGGCGAGGATCCCGAGCTCGAGCCGCTGGACGATTCGCTGGCCCTGGCCGCGGCGGACGTGGCGATCCGGCGACCCCGGTGAGGTGGCCAGCAGGGTGAGGACAGCCGTGAGAACGGCCGAGCCGTGAGAACGGCACGCGGGACGGCCAGCAGGGTGAGGACAGCAGGCGGGACGGCCGAGCCGTGAAAGCAGGCCTGCTGACCGGCATAGTCCTGCTGCTGGCGCTGGCCGGCTGCCAGTCCGGCAGCCCCGGCGTCAACCCGCCCAGCTCGACCGTGGCCACCTCCCAGCCGCAGCCGACCGGCCTCGGCGGCGCGAGCGGCGAACAGGCGAGCTCAGCCAGCCCAGCCCGCAGCACCCCCCGTCCCACCCTGAGCACCTCCGGCGCCGTCACAGAAACCCTCGGAACCTGCCCGTACATCAGCGCCGCCCGGTTCGCCGACCTCGAAGGCGACCGGGTCGGCCGGGTGACGGTGCTGCGGAGCCGTCCGGCAGGGTGCCGGTTCTACTTCGAGTACGACCCCGCGGTCCTGGTGGGCGAGATCACGGTGACCCGGTTCGGCACCCCCACCGAGGCCTACAACGCCATGGTCGGATCGGCGAGAGGCCATCCGGAGGTGCAGTCCGACGCGGCCATCGGCGCCGGCGCGGTGGCCTTCCAGACCCCGCTGCAGGGCAGCCGGACCTGGCAGTGCGTGTTCGCGAAGGGGACCTCGGTGGTCACGGTCCGGACCCGGCAGCCATACCCTGCACTGAACGCCTTTCTCCTCGCCCGAGCGATAGCCCCGAAGATCACGTAACCGACAGGAGCTCTACCCGTGACAGCAGCAACCCAGAAGGCCGTCCTGCACACCACCGCCGGTGACATCACCGTCGACCTGTTCGGCAACCACGCGCCGAAGACGGTGGCCAACTTCGTGGAGCTGGCCACCGGCGCCAAGGAATGGACGGACCCGCGGACCCGCCAGAAGACCCGCGCCAACCTCTACGACGGCACCATCTTCCACCGGGTGATCGACAACTTCATGATCCAGGGCGGTGACCCGCTCGGCAGCGGGACCGGCGGCCCCGGCTACAACTTCGCCGACGAGTTCCACCCCGAGCTGAGCTTCGACCGGCCGTACCTGCTGGCGATGGCCAACGCCGGGCCGGGCACCAACGGCAGCCAGTTCTTCATCACCACCACCAAGACCCCGCACCTCAACCGCCGGCACACCATCTTCGGCGAGGTCGCCGACGCCGACAGCCGGGCGGTGGTGGACGCCATCGGCAAGACCCGCACCGGCGCGCAGGACCGCCCGGTCACCGACATCACCATCACCTCGGTCGAGATCCTCGACGCCTAGGCCCGATACCCCACCGAGAGCGACGACATGCAGCCGACGCCACCGCCCGCCGGACCGGACCCGTACTACGGGTTCGCCGGGTGCTACCGGCACCCGGACCGGCTCACCGGCGTGCGGTGCGTCCGCTGCAACCGTCCGATCTGCCCCGAATGCCAGCGGCAGGCCTCGGTGGGCTTCCAGTGCCCGGACGACGTCCGCGCCGGCGCTGCCACTATCAGGCAGGGCCGGACGGTGGTGGGGGCGCCGGCCCGGTCGCACGTCCCGTACATCACCTGGGCGCTGGTCGGGATCAACGTGCTGATCTACCTGCTGACCGGCCTCGGACCGGGCAGCTCGCTGATCGACAACACCAACACCGAGCTGTTCCGGGACTGGGAGCTGGTGCCCAATGTGGTGGGCTTCCGGCACGACTACATGCGGCTGGTGACGGCGGCCTTCCTGCACCTGGGGCCGCTGCACATCTTCCTGAACATGTTCGCCCTGGCCACCATCGGCCCGCCGCTGGAGCGGGTGATGGGCTGGTGGCGCTACCTGGCCGTCTACCTGCTCGGCGCGCTCGGCGGGTCGGTGGCGATCCTGCTGTTCGGCGACGTCCGGCAGCCGGTGGTCGGCGCCTCGGGAGCGATCTTCGGGCTGTTCGCGGCGGCGCTGGTGCTGTCCCGGCTGGTCGGTTTCAACACCCGGGCGCTGGTGATCACGATCGGCATCAACTTCGTGTTCACCTTCTCGGTGCCCGGCATCTCCAAGCTCGGCCACATGGGCGGCTTCGTGCTCGGCGGGCTGGCCAGCCTGGCCCTGCTGGGCTGGACCCTGCAGCGTCGCGGGCCGTTGCCCGAGCGGTTACGCGCCATCCAGATCGCGAGCCTGGCCGGGTTGCTGGCGTTGCTGGTGGCGCTGGCGCTGTGGCGTACCGAGCAGATCCACGACCAGCTGTTCCGGGAGCTGACGGCGTCCTCGTACTCCGGAGCCGGCCTCGCGCCCGCGCCGTTGTCCACAGCGGTGGACCACCTTGGGGAGAACTACACCGCTGTAATCACAGCGGTGGAAGAACCTGTGGACAGCGGTGGGCCCGCGCTATGACCTCGGGCAGCCAGCAGGGTTAGAGGCAGGCGTGGATCAGCGCGGCGATGGCCGCCCCACCGAAGGCGGCCAAGCCCACGATCCAGGTTGTGAAGCCCGGTAACAGCGGTATCGCCCGGCCGATCCGGCCGGCGTCCAGCCCGGTGGCATCGCGACGCTGGCGCCAGTCAGCGCCATGGACGGAGCTGTCCTCGAAGTGCGCCCGCTCGTACTCGGCGAGCCATCTGGCGTCGGTCAGCTCAGCCTGCCGGTGACGGGCCATCAACGTGATGCAGAGGAACGTCATCGTCAGCGACAGCAACGATGCCACGATCCTGCCGAACCGGTTGCCGGAGGTCACCGCCAGCGGACCGCGAGTCCCAGGCCGATGATCAGGAAGCCGAAACCGACCGCGAAGTTCCAGCTGCCCAGGCTGTTCATGAACGGGATGCTCTCGGCCGCCATGTAGTAGACGACGATGTAGGCAAGGCCGATCAGCAGGAACGCCGCCATCAGGATCGGGTACCAGGCAGGGCTCGGCTTGGCCATCTTCGCGCCGCCGGCCGAGGCGCCGGGACCGGACGCAGGCGAGGGCTGGTAGGTCGTCTTCTTGCGGACCTTGGACTTGGGCACGTAGATCTCCTCGTGGACCTGCTGGATGGACCTGTGGACTTGGCATGGCATGTCAGGCTGTATCCGAGCCCCGTCGACCGGCCGGCAACCGTGCGGCTAGCGTAATCGCCGCGCCCGGGGCAGGCACGCTCGGTATTCGCAGCCGCCCCGCGACGGGCGCGCCGTGATGACAGGCAGCAAGGCTGAATGGGACAGTAGGGACATGGTGGGCAATACCGCGGGGCCGCGTAAGGGCGCCAGCACGGCTGCCCCGTCCCCCGCTGGCTCGTCCCGGCGCGGCCGGTTCCGCCGGCCCGCCAATCCGGGGCTCTGGCGGGCGCTGGTGCCGGTGATCGCGCTGCTGGCCGGCCTGCTGGCTGCCACCACCGCCACCACCGCCCGGGGCACCGACCTGCGCTCGGCCGGCCGCAACGACCTCACCGACCTGATCCGGCAGGCCCAGACGAGGGTCGCCAGCCAGGACAACCTGGTGCGGCAACTGCAGCGCGAGGTGGCCGCCGCCACCGACCGGTCGGCCCGCTCCGACGAGCGGATCGCGGCGATCAAGGCCCGGGCCCAGCCGCTGCTGGTGCCGGCCGGGCTGGTCGCGATGACCGGGCCGGGGCTCACCGTCATCCTCGACGACGCCCACCCCGCGGAGCCGGAGACCGACCCGGCGAAGGCCAACGCCCTGGTGGTGCACCAGTCCGACATGCAGGCCGCGGTGAACGCCCTGTGGGCCGGCGGCGCCGAGGCGATCCGGGTCATGGACCAGCGGCTGTCGCCCACCAGCGCGGTCCGCTGCGTCGGCAACACCCTGCTGCTCAACGGACGGGTCTACTCGCCGCCCTTCGTCATCTCGGCCATCGGGCCGGCCACCGGGATGCGGATCGCGCTCAACGAGTCGATCGCCCTGCAGCAGTACCGTAAGGACGCCGACGCCTATGGCCTGGGCTACCAGGTGGACGAGCACGACAAGATCGAGGCACCCGCCTACGACGCGCCGATCGGGCTGAGCTACGCCGCCGTCGGCGGCTGACGCGTCCCGCCGAGCCGACGGGCGGGGTACGCGGGGGAGAAGGGAGATGTGCGCCGGGTGGCTGGCAAGCATCGCGGTGGCTGGGATTTCTCCACCGAGGCCGAGACCCCGGTCGGTGGGCTGCGCACGCGCCGGCGCCGCCCGGGCGGTGGCCACCGCAGCGCCGGCGGCTCCTCCTCCGCCGATACGGTCGGCCGCCGGGTCACGCGCGGCCTCGGCGAGCTGCTGCTGACCTGTGGCGCCGTCCTGCTGCTGTTCGTCGCCTACGAGATCTGGATCTCCAACCTGTTCGCCGAGCACAAACAGGACCAGGTGCGCCAGCAGCTGGCCACCGCCTGGCAACGCGGCCAGGACCCGCTCAAGGGCCAGGACCGGCTGAACCTGCCGATCGGCAAGCAGGTGCTGCTGCCCACCGGCCAGGGCTTCGCCAACCTCTACATCCCCGCGTTCGGCAAGGACTTCGCCCGGACCATCGTGCAGGGCACCTCCGACAGCGACCTCAGCGCCGGGCCGGGGCATTACGTGAGCAGCCAGCTGCCCGGCCAGCTGGGCAACTTCGCGATCGCCGGGCACCGGGTCGGCCGGGGCGAGCCGTTCCTGAACCTGGACCGGCTGCGCCCGGGCGACACCGTCGTGGTGCAGACCGCCAGCAACTGGTACGTCTACGCGGTGCTGGGCAGCAGGTCGGCGTACCTGGCGGCCAGCAGGATCGCCGACCGCGACAAGCAGAACGCGGCCATCGCCGCAGCGCTCGCGGCGCCGGACAGCCAAGGGGTCCGGGGCCGCGAGATCGTCAACCCGCACGCGGTGCACGTGATCGACCCGGTGCCCAACCATCCGCTGGCCACCCCGACCCGGGCGCTGCTGACCATGACCACCTGCCATCCCAAGTACTCGGCCGACCAGCGGATGATCGTGCACGCCCAGCTGGTCCGGGCCGTGCCGCAGGCCGGCGGCTTCCTGCCCAAGGAACTACCCGGAGGGACCCTCTAGACGATGTACGGCTGGATCTGGCGGCGACTGCCCGGCGGCCCGGCGCTGCGGGTGCTGCAGGCGCTGCTGCTGGTGGCGCTGGTGTCCGCGCTGCTGCTCTTCGTGGTCTTTCCCTACCTGGAGCCCCGGCTGCCGGCCAACCCGGTGACCGGCCCGGTCACGGTCGATCAGTAGCGCGGGCAGGCGGCACACTGGTGGGCATGACGCGCATCCTGGTCATCGACAACTACGACAGCTTCGTCTACAACCTGGTGCAGTACCTGGCGCAGCTGGGCGCCGAGGTGGTGGTCCGGCGCAATGACGAGGTCACCGTCGACGAGCTCGACGGCTTCGACGGCGTCCTGATCTCACCGGGCCCCGGGATCCCGGAGAAGGCCGGGGTCAGCATGGCCGTCGTCACCGCCGCCGCGGACGCGGAGCTGCCGGTGCTCGGGGTGTGCCTGGGGCACCAGGCGATCGGCGTCGCCTTCGGCGCGGTGGTGGAGCGGGCGCCGGAGCTGTTGCACGGCAAGACCAGCGACGTGCTGCACCACGGGGACGGGGTGCTGGCCGGGCTGCCGACGCCGTTCACCGCCACCCGCTACCACTCGCTGACCGTGCGCGAGGACACCCTGCCCGACGAGCTCGCGGTCACCGCCCGGACCGCCTCGGGGGTGGTGATGGCGGTCCGGCACCGCGACCTGCCCATCGAGGGCGTGCAGTTCCATCCGGAGTCGGTGCTGACCCAGGGCGGTCACCGGATCCTGGCGAACTGGCTGATCCGGTGCGGCGGCCAGGTCGACTGGGCCCGGGTCGCCGAGCTCGGCGCCGAGCTGGACGCCCTGCGCGGCCAGGCCTTCAGCTCCGTCGTCTGAGGATCGCGCCGGCAGCCAGCTGGCGCCAGCGATCCGGCCTCGTCGCACCGAGCAGCTCGACCACGAGCGAGGTGTCGCGGATCAGGAGTTCGGAATCCGCCCGACGATGTCAGCGCAGCGGTTCTGCCAGGGCGCTCTCGGCGGCCTCGACCGCCCGGCCGGAGCGGACGAACTCCACCGTCGCCTCGATCTCCGGCGCCAGGTACCGGTCCGGTCCCGGGCCCGGCACCGTCTCGCGGAGCGCGGCCAGCACCGCGCCGGTGGCCGGCCCCGGCCGTAGCGGCCGGCGCAGGTCCAGTGCCCGGGCCGCGCTGAGCAGCTCGATCGCCAGCACCTGGCGCAGGCCGTCCACCGACCGGCGCAGCTTGCGGGCCGCCGACCACCCCATCGAGACGTGGTCCTCCTGCATGGCGCTGGACGGGATGGAGTCCACCGACGCCGGCACCGCGAGCCGCTTGAGCTCGGAGACCAGGCCGGCCTGGGTGTACTGGGCGATCATGTGCCCGGAGTCCACCCCGGCATCGTCGGTGAGGAACGCGCTGAGCCCCCGCGAGCGCGCGACGTCGAGCATCCGGTCGGTCCGCCGCTCGGACATGCTGGCCACGTCGGCGGCCGGGATCGCGAGGAAGTCCAGCACGTAGCCCACCGGAGCGCCGTGGAAGTTGCCGTTGGACTCCACCCGGCCGTCCAGGGTCACCACCGGGTTGTCCACCGCCGAGGCCAGCTCGTAGCCGGCCACCGTCCGGGCATGGGCCAGGGTGTCGCGGGCGGCGCCGGCCACCTGCGGCGCGCACCGCATCGAGTACGCGTCCTGGACGTAGGTGCACTCGGGGCCGGCGTGCGAGGCCACGATCGGTGAGCCGGCCAGCAGCGCGCGCATGTTCGCCGCCGCGACCGCCTGGCCCGGCTGCGGCCGCAGCGCGTGCAGGTCGGCGGCGAAGACCCGGTCGGTGCCCAGCAGCGCCTCCACCGACATCGCGGCCGTCAGGTCGGCGGTGCGCAGCAGCAGGTCCAGGTCGGCGCAGGCCAGCAGCAGCTGCCCCAGCATCCCGTCGGTGCCGTTGATCAGCGCCAGCCCTTCCTTCTCGGCCAGCGTGACCGGCTCGATGCCGGCGGCGGCCAGCGCCTCGGCGGCCGGCTGCAAGCGCCCGGTCACGTCGCGCACCTCGCCCTCGCCCATCAGCGCCAGGGCCACGTGGGCCAGCGGCGCCAGGTCTCCGGAGCAGCCGAGCGAGCCGAACTCCCGCACCACCGGGGTGAGCCGGGCGTTGAGCAGGGCGCACAGCGTCCGGGCCGTCTCCACCCGGATGCCGGTGCGGCCGGTGGCCAGCGTCGACAGCCTGAGCAGCATCATCGCCCGGACCACCTCGGTCTCGACCTCCGCGCCGGAGCCCGCCGCGTGCGAGCGCACCAGCGAGCGCTGCAGCTGGGCGCGCCGGTCGGTCGGGATGTGCTTGGTGGCCAGCGCCCCGAAACCGGTGGAGATGCCGTAGTGCGGCTCCACGTCGTCGGCCAGCGCCTCCACGATGGCGCGGGAGGCGGCGATCGCCGACAGCGACTGGCCGCTGAGCTCGATCGGGGCTCCGGCACGCGCGACGGCCACCAGGTCTGCTTCGGAGATGGGGCCCAGGCCCACCGACACCGTTGTCATGCAGCCATTCTCGCCCAGCGCCGCCGGCCCGGCGTCGGCGGCCCGGTAGGTTCGAGGGCGTGAAAGCGGTGCTGATAGCCGAGGCCGGCGGCCCGGACGTCCTCTCGATCGGCGAGGTCGCCGCGCCCGAGCCGGCGGCCGGCGAGGTGCTGCTGGACGTCGCCGCGACCGCGGCGACCTGCTGCAGCGAGCCGGCCATTACCCGCCGCCGCCCGGCGCGTCGGAGATCCTCGGGCTCGAGTGCAGCGGCCGGATCGCCGCGCTGGGCAGCGCGGTCACCGGCTGGCAGGTCGGGGACGAGGTGTGCGCGCTGCTGGCCGGCGGCGGGTACGCCGAGCAGGTGTGCGTGCCGGCGGTGCAGCTGATGCGGGTGCCGGCCGGGCTGGACCTGGTCAGCGCCGCCGCGCTGCCCGAGGTGGCCTGCACCGTCTGGTCGATGGTGTTCGACCGGGCGCCGGCTGCCGAGCTGCTCCCCGGCGAGAGCTTCCTGGTGCACGGCGGCAGCTCCGGCATCGGGACCATGGCGATCCAGCTCGCCGCCGCCCAGGGCAGCCGGGTCTTCGCCACGGCCGGCACCGAGGAGAAGCTGGCCGCCTGCCGCAAGCTCGGCGCCGATGTCGCGATCAACTACCGGGACGCCGATTTCACCGCGGTGGTCAAGGAGCAGACCGGCGGCGCCGGGGTGGACGTGGTGCTCGACATCGTCGGCGCGAAGTACCTGCCCGCCAACCTGGACGCGCTGGCCGTCGGTGGCCGGATCGTGGTCATCGGACTGCAGGGCGGCGTCACCGGCAGCCTGAACATGGGGCTGCTGATGCACAAGCGCGCCACCGTCTTCGCCGCCGGCCTGCGTGCGCGTCCGGTGGAGCAGAAGGCCGCCATCGTGGCCGGCGTCGAGGCCCACGTCTGGCCGCTGATCGAGGCCGGCCGGGTCCGTCCGGTCGTGCATCAGGTGCTCCCGCTGGCCGAGGCGGCCGAGGCGCACCGGATCGTGGAGCGCAGCGATCACATCGGCAAGCTGGTGCTGGCCACCGGATGATCCGGCGCGGGGCTCTACGATCAGAGACGAGTGGTCGATCCTCCTCACAGGACGGGACGTAGACATGACTGACGAGCCAACGGGCTCCGAGACCCCGGACGGCCAGCCGGCGTCCACCGGCCTAGACGGGCAGGGCGACCAGGTCGTGGTGCTGCCCCCCGGCGCCCCCGGTGGCGACGGCGCCGAGGACGACGACGGCGAGCGGGACCTGATGTCGCAGGTCGAGCAGCCGGCCAAGGTGATGCGGATCGGCACCATGATCAAGCAGCTGCTCGACGAGGTGCGGGCCGCGCCGCTGGACGAGGCCGGCCGGACCCGGCTTCGGGAGATCCACCAGTCCTCGATCAAGGAGCTGGAGCAGGGGCTGGCCCCGGAGCTGCGTGAGGAGCTGGACCGGCTGACGCTGCCCTTCGACGACGACCACGTCCCCAGCGAGGCCGAGCTGCGGATCGCGCAGGCCCAGCTGGTGGGCTGGCTGGAGGGGCTCTTCCACGGCATCCAGACCGCGCTGTTCGCCCAGCAGATGGCCGCCCGCGCGCAGCTGGAGCAGATGCGCGGCCGGGCGCTGCCGGGCCAGGTCGGACCGGGTCCGATGGTGGGCATCCCGGGGCTGCAACAGCCCGGCCAGGAGGGCGAGCGGGGCACCGGGCAGTACCTCTAGCCGCCGACCCGCCAGCCGCTCACCCAGTCGCCGACCCGCCAGCCGCTCACCCAGTCGCCAACCCGCCAGCCGCTCACCCAGTCGCCGGCCGCTGCTCGCTCAGCAGCCGGCGGATCAGCTTGGCGACCGCGTCCTCGTCATTGGTCTCCTCCAGCACGGAGCCGGCCGCGGCCAGCGCGGAGGGGTGCGCGTTGGCCACCGCATAGGACTGCCCGGCCCACTCCAGCATCGGCACGTCGTTGGGCATGTCGCCCACGGCCGCGATCTGGTGCCGGCCGATCCCGTGCGAGTCGGCCAGCGCCGCCAGCCCGAACGCCTTGGTGATGCCGGTGGCCGAGATCTCCACCAGCGGCGAGTGCCCGGACCGGGTCACCGTCACCTGATGGCCGACCAGGTCCTCCACCAGGTCCATGAACTCGTCCGGCGACATCCCGTGGCCCTTGGCCAGCAACTTCACCGCAGGCTTGTCCATCAGCGCGGTCAGGTCCACGGCAGCCGGGGTGGGCAGTCGCCGGCCGGCCCGGTCGGTCTCGGGCGAGATCTCCCAGTCGTGGCGGTACTCGGGCTCGTAGGCGAAGTCCAGGCCGTACTCCAGGGCGAACCGGACCTGCGGGATCTTCTCCCGCAGCACGGTGGTGACCTCGGCCAGCATCCCGGGCGGCAGCGGGTGCTCGGCGACGATCGTCTCGGTGTGCAGGTCGTAGGTCAGGGCGCCGTTGGCGCTCACCGCCACCCCGCGGTGACCGGTCGCCTCGGCGACCTCGTGCAGCCAGCGGGGTGGCCGGCCGGTGACGAAGGCGACGATCAGCCCGGCCGCCTCGGCGTCGGCCAGCGCGTCCCGGGTGGCCTGGCTGACGGTGTTGTCGCTGCGCAGCAGGGTGCCGTCGAGGTCGCTGGCCAGCAGCCGGATCAACGCCGCGCCGATCGGGTCGTCCGGACGGGCAGCGCTACCCGCCGAGCGGGGCGGAACGGCGGCCGGATCACTCCAATGAGCCTACTTGCCAGCGCCGCGAGTGACTGCGCAGCGTGACGCGAAACCCCAAACCAGACACACGTATGTTAAAACCCGGTGAGCGTTTGCTAAAGGGTGGGTGGTCGTGAATCGTTCTTCCCGTGCACGATGTCACGCTGTTGTTCATTGTGATCTGCGCTGCGTTGATCTTCGATTTCACCAACGGTTTCCACGACACCGCTAACGCCATGGCGACGTCGATCGCGACCGGTGCGCTGAAACCAAGGGCTGCGGTCGCGCTCTCGGCGGTGCTGAACCTGGTGGGCGCCTTCCTGTCCATCAAGGTCGCCGCGACCATCGCCAGCGGCATCGTCGCCTCCGGCGCCATCACGCTGCCCATCGTGTTCGCCGGCCTGCTCGGGGCGATCCTGTGGAACATGATCACCTGGAGCGTCGGGCTGCCGTCCTCGTCCTCGCACGCGCTGATCGGCGGGGTCATCGGCGCCACCCTGGTGTCGGCCGGTCCCTCGGCGGTGCACGGTCACTCGATCATCGCCAAGGTGGTCATCCCGGCGCTGCTGGCCCCGGCGCTGGCCGGCCTGGTGGCGATGCTGGCCACCCGGCTCAGCTACCGGATCGCCAAGCCGGACGAGCGGCCCCGCAGCCACCGGTACTTCCGGTACGGCCAGCTGGCCTCGGCATCGCTGGTGTCCCTGGCGCACGGCACCAATGACGCGCAGAAGACCATGGGCGTCATCACCCTGGCGCTGATCGCCGACAAGCAGCTCCGGCCCGGCGCGGACCCGCCGATGTGGGTCATCGTCAGCTGCGCTGTGGCCCTCGCGGCCGGCACCTACTTCGGCGGCTGGCGGGTGATCCGCACCATGGGGCACCGGCTGACCCGGATCGAGGCGCCGCAGGGCTTCACCGCCCAGACCGCCTCCGTCGCGGTGCTGCTCACCGCCACCCAGGGCGGGCTGCCGCTGTCGACCACCCACATCACCTCCGGCGCGGTGCTCGGCACCGGACTGGGCCGGCGGGGCTCGAAGGTCAGCTGGCGGGTGGCGGGCACCATGGTGCTCGCCTGGCTGCTGACGCTGCCGGCTGCTGCCCTGGTCGCGGCCGGGATCGGGCTGATCGTCGGCGGCGGCGGATCCGGCCAGATCACGGTGGTCTCCGTGGTCGCCGTCCTGCTGCTGCTCGGCTTCTGGATCTGGTCGCGGCGCAACCCGGTCAGCGCCGCGAACGTCAATGAGGCCTCCGACAGCTTCAGCACCCGCACCCTCAGCTCCATCGAGCGTCCCCCGGTGCTCGAGCAGGCGGCGGGGTGAGCGCGGTGGGCAGCTATCTGGACCTGGCGGTGCTGCGCAACGTCGCCCTGGTCGCCCTGGTCGCCGGGGTAGGCATCACGGTGCTGTTCTCGGTGGCGGTGCGGGCCATGACCACCGCTCACGAGGAGCCCGACCAGCCGGTGGTGGCGTCCCGGCTGCTGGCCGCCGGCTGCCTGCTGATGGTGCTGGCCGCGGTAGCGCTCGGCCTGTGGGCGGTGCTGGCCAAGTAGCGGTGCTGGTCAAGTAGTCACAGGCCCCGTTCTAGGCTTACGCCCGTGACCACGTCAGACCGGCTTCCGATCAAGATGCTGCACGACCGGGTGCTGGTGCGGGTGTCAGCCGAGGAGGGCGAGCGGCGCTCGTCCGGGGGCATCCTGATCCCGGCCACCGCCCAGGTCGCCAAGCGGCTGATCTGGGCCGAGGTGCTGGCCATCGGCAACCACGTCCGGTCGGTGGAGCTGGCCGATCGGGTGCTGTTCAGCCCCGAGGACCGGCACGAGGTCGAGATCGCCGGCGAGGACTACCTGCTGCTGCGCGAGCGCGACATCCACGCGGTCGCCGCGAAGCGGATCGAGTCCAACACCGGCCTGTACCTGTAGGACGGCAGCCGTCTGCCGGCCCGTCACCCGACGCCGGTGCTGCGGATCCGGTCGAGCCAGCCCGCCGCCTCGCCGAAGTCGGCGTCGGCGCGCCCGTCCTGGACCTGGCCGGTCTGGCCGTCCCGGCGGGGGTAGGAGCCCAGGTAGCGGACGTCGGCGCAGATCCGGTGCAGCGCCGCCAGGGCGTCCCCGACCCGGGCATCGCAGACATGGCCCTCGCAGTCGATCGAGAAGCAGTACTGGCCGAGCCCTGCCTTGGTCGGCCGGGACTCGATGCGGGTCAGGTTCACGCCGCGGGTGGCGAACTCGGTGAGGATCTCCAGCAGCGCGCCGGCGTGATTGTGCTTGAGGTAGGTGACCAGGGTGGTCCGGTCGTTGCCGGTCGGCGGTGGCGGCTCGGCCGGCGTGCCCAGCAGGACGAACCTGGTCACCGCGCCGGGGGTGTCGGCGATGTCGTGCGCCAGGCTGTCCAGGCGGTAGCGCGGGCCTGCTCCCGGCGGCGCCACCGCGGCGTCGTACTGGCCGTCCGCGACCGCCTGGGCGCCACCGGCGGTCGAGCCGACCGGGATCACCCGCGCCCCGGGCAGCCGGGCCAGCAGGTACCGCCGCACCTGGGCGGCGGCGTGCGGATGGGTGGCGACGGCGCCGATCGCCGCCAGCGTGGTGCCCGGACGGACCAGCAGGTCGAACACCACCGGCAGGTACGTCTCGGCGGCGATCACCAGCGGCGGGCCGGGGGCGGCCAGCTCGTCCAGGGTGGCCGGCACCGAGCCCTCCACGGAATTCTCCAGCGGCACCACCGCCCCGCCCACCGCCCCGTCCCGGACCGCGTCGACGGCCTCGGCGACGGTGGCGTGCGCGACCAGCTCCACACCGGCGCCCAGCGCCTGGGCCGCGGCGTGGGCGAAGCTGCCCTCCGGGCCGAGATAGCCGTACGGCCCGCGCCGGGCGGCGGTATCCGTGGGCACGGGATGAAGTCTAGTGCCGGCGCAGCGGGGAACCCGCCCGCTGAAACCGGGCGCCGTTAGCGGGCGGCTGCTAGCGGGCGAGCGCCGCCTTGACGGCCTGCTCCTCCTCGGGCGAGAGCGGATGCTCCCCGACGCCGCCGGTCAGCGCCTTGGCGTAGAGCCGGGTGTCGGACGTGCTGGCGATCGAGGTGAGGGTGATGCCGTTGCCGCCGTCGTCGAGCAGGGCGAGGGAGAACGACAGCCGGCCGCCCAGGTCCTCGAACGCGTCGAAGCGCACCAGGGCGACCCGCCGCAGCACGGTGCCGACCGAGCTCGCCAGGCCCTGCACGGTCTGGGCAAGGTCCTGCCGCTCGGCCGCCAGCCCGGAGGCCAGCTCCTGCTGGGCGGCGGCCAGGTCCTGCTGCAGCTCCAGGATGTCCTTGCGCACCGCTTCGCTGGCGGCCATGTGCTTCTCGGCGACCTCCACGATGGTCTCCCGGCCGGAGGCGCCGCGGGACAGCAACGCCACCGAACGCCGCAGCCGGCTGAGGATGCGCAGGGCCAGCACGCCGGCCACGAAGCCCGCCACGCCGAAGATCACGGCGACGGCCGCCAGCCAGGTACTCATCGCTGGCCAGGGTATGGCCTGCCCCCGGAGGGTCCCTCACCGACACTCCCAGCCGCCGACCGTGCCAGACCGCCGCGCGGGTGTGCGGGGCCATTCCGGCAGCCGGGCAGAATGGCTGTCGATGACCTCCTTCGTCGCGGTGTTCGCCATCGCCTTCGCCGCGATCCTGCTGGTCGAACTGCCGGACAAGACCATGGTCGCCACCCTGGTGCTGTCCACCCGGTACCGCCGGCGCCCGGTGCTGGCCGGCGCCGTTGCCGCGTTCGCGGTGCAGTGCGTGGTCGCCGTCACCGCAGGCGGCCTGCTGCACCTGCTGCCGCACCGGATCCTGGAGGCCACCGTCGCGCTGCTGTTCGCGGTCGGCGCGGTGCTGCTGTTCCGGGAGAGCGTCTCGACCGAGGACGACCAGCTCGAGACGCCGGTCGAGGCCGGGCTGAGCGACCGGCGGATCTTCGGGATCTCCTTCGGGGTGCTGTTCGCCGCCGAGTGGGGTGACGCCTCGCAGCTGGCCACCGCCGGGCTGGTCGCGCGGTACGGCCAGCCGGTGGCGACCGGTCTCGGCGCGTTCCTGGCGCTGGTGTCGGTGGCGGCGCTGGCCGTGCTGATCGGCAAGGCGATCCTGCGGCGGGTGCCGCTGGAGCTGGTGCACCGGGTGGCGGCGGTGGCGTTCGCGGTGTTCGCGGTGATCGCCGGGGTGGCCGCGATCCGGGGCTGACCTGCGTGGCCGGCCGGCGGGCCTTGGCGCTCCGGCCGGCGCGCTAATCTCAGCGCATGACTGTTCGGATGCGCCCGGTCCTTGCCGAGCTGCCTGCCTACGTGCCGGGCCGCAACGTCCCCGGATCGATCAAGCTGGCCAGCAACGAGACCTCCTACGGCCCGTTGCCCCACGTGGTGGACCGGATCACCGCCGCCGCCGCGGACGTCAACCGCTATCCCGACACCAACTCCAGCGAGCTGATCGCGGCGCTGGCGGCCAAGTTCGGCGTGGGCGCCGAGCGCCTGGTGGTGGGGTGCGGCTCGGTGTCGCTGTGCCAGCAGCTGGTGCAGGCCACCGCCGGGCAGGGCGACGAGGTGATCTTCGGCTGGCGCTCCTTCGAGGCGTACCCGATCATCACCGCCATCGCCGGCGCCCAGGCGGTGCAGGTGCCGCTGCGCGACCAGGTCCATGACCTGCCCGCCATGGCCCAGGCCATCACCGACCGGACCCGGCTGATCTTCCTCTGCAATCCGAACAACCCGACCGGCACCGCGGTGCCCGGCGTCCAGCTGACCGAGTTCCTGGACCAGGCGCCCTCCGACGTGCTGGTGGTGCTCGACGAGGCGTACCGGGAGTTCGTCACCGACGAGAAGGTGCAGGACGGCACCGGGCTGCTGGAGCGCTACCCCAACATCATCGTGCTGCGGACGTTCTCCAAGGCCTACGGGCTGGCCGGGCTGCGGGTCGGCTATGGCATCGCCGCCGACCCGGCCGTGGCCACCGCGGTCCGCCAGACCCAGGTCCCGTTCGCGGTGACCCATGTCGCGCAGGCCGCCGCGCTGGCCAGCCTGGAGCCCGAGGCCACGCGGCAGCTGGCCGACCGGGTGGCCGAGGTGGTCGCCGAGCGCGGCCGGGTCACCGCCGGGCTGCGGGCCGCCGGCTACCAGCTGCCGGACTCCGAGGCGAACTTCGTCTGGCTCGCCGACGGCCCGGCCGAGCACGGTGGCATCGACGCGATGGCCTTCGCCGCCGGCTGCGAGGCCCGGGGCCTGATCGTGCGCGCGTTCGCCGGCTCCGGCGTCCGGATCACCATCGGTACGGCCGCCGAGAACGACAAGCTGCTGGCCGCCGCCGCCGAGCTGCGCGCGGAGCAGCCCGCCGGCTAGCCAGGTCGACCGCGCTACTCCATGCCCCGGTCGCCGGCCACCCGCTCCCGTGGCTTGGCCGCCTCCCGCACCGCCGCCGCGACCGCGGTGGGCACCGACGGGTCGAACACCGACGGGACGATGTAGGCCGGGTTGAGCTGGTCGTCGCTCACGCAGTGGGCCAGCGCCGCGGCCGCCCGCAGCAGCATGTCGGTGCTCACCTGGCCGGCCTGGGAGTCCAGCAGCCCCCGGAACACCCCGGGGAACGCCAGCACGTTGTTGATCTGGTTCGGGTAGTCCGACCGGCCGGTCGCCAGGATGGTGGCGTACTGCCGGGCGGCGTCGATGTCGGTCTCCGGGTCGGGGTTGGCCAGGGCGAAGACCACCGGGTCCTCGGCCATGTCGGCGATCCAGTGGGCCGGCAGCACGCCGGGCGCCGAGACCCCGATGAACACGTCGGCGCCGCGCAGCGCGTCGTGCAGGTCACCGGTCACGCCAGCGGGGTTGGTCCGGTGGGCCAGCGCGAGCTTGGCCGGGTTCAGCGTCCCATCGGTCGGTGACAGCACCCCCTCGCGGTCCCAGACCAGCACGTGGCGCACCCCGGCGGCCAGCAGCAGGTCCACGATCGCGGTGCCCGCCGCGCCACCCCCGGACACCACCACCCGGATCGAGCCGAGCCCCTTGCGGACACAGCGCAAAGCATTCGTCAGAGCGGCCAGCACCACGATCGCGGTGCCGTGCTGGTCGTCATGGAACACCGGGATGTCCAGCAGCTCGCGCAGCCGCGCCTCGATCTCGAAGCAGCG
This sequence comes from Jatrophihabitans sp., assembly GCF_036388195.1. Taxonomy (GTDB): domain Bacteria; phylum Actinomycetota; class Actinomycetes; order Mycobacteriales; family Jatrophihabitantaceae; genus Jatrophihabitans_A. Next base: position 57,918 of record NZ_DASVSG010000062.1, read on the forward strand.
CGGCGCGGAGATGTCCTCGAGGTTGATGCCGCCGAAGCCGGGCGCGATCAACCGCACCGTCTGGACGATCTCGTCGACGTCTTGGGTGTCCAGGCAGATCGGCCAGGCGTCGATGTCGGCGAACCGCTTGAACAGCGCGGCCTTGCCCTCCATCACCGGCAGCGCCGCGCCCGGGCCGATGTTGCCCAGCCCCAGCACCGCCGAGCCGTCGGTGACCACCGCCACCGAGTTGCCCTTGATGGTCAGCTTGGAGACGTCCTCGGGATGGGCCGCCAGCGCCAGCGAGACCCGGCCGACGCCGGGGGTGTAGGCCATCGACAGGTCGTCCCGGGTGCGCAGCGGGACCTTGGACTCGACCGAGATCTTGCCGCCCAGGTGCAGCAGGAAGGTGCGGTCGGAGACCCGGTGCACCTCGATGCCCGGCTGCGCCCGCAGCGCGGTCACGATCTGCTCCGAGTGCTCGCCGTTGACCGCCGAGCAGGTGACGTCGATGGTGATCCGGTCGTGGCGGGACTCCGAGACGTCCACCGCCGTCACCAGCCCACCGGCCTCGGACACCGCGGTGGCCAGCCGCCCCACCACGGACGAGTCCGGCGCCGCGTACAGCCTGACCGTGATCGAGTAGGACGCCGAGGTCGGCGCGGGACGGGGGCGGGCGGAATCGGGCATGGCCATGGTGCCCATCGTCTCAAACCCGCGCCGGACACAATGACGGCAACCGCGCCCCAGGCGGCGCGACGGGCCCTAGGCTGGGCAGGCTCGACGGATCGCGCGCAGGAAGGGCCGCCAGTGGTGGAGACAGATGCCCGGCGAACCCGCTGTGGTTCCATTAGGCGAAGGGTCGATGCCACCTCAGGCGTCGGCGCCCGTCACAACGAGGTGACATCGCCATGACCGAGCTTTCCGTGCCCGTCGACGAAGAGGTGTTCCTGCGCCGCTACCTGATGCGCGCAGCGGCACAGCTTCCCGGCCGTCCGGCCCGGGCGCTGACCGAGCTCGCCCGCCAGCATTTCCGGGCGGCCCGGATCCGCAAGCCCGGCGAGACGGTGGTCTGGATCGCCGACCTCGACGGCGAGGGCACCAGCATCGACCTGGCCACCAGCGACGCGCCCTACCTGGTCGACTCGGCCCGCGCCGAACTCGAACGCACCGGTCATGTCATCGAGCACTTCCTGCACCCGCAGATCGTGGTGTGCCGGGACTCCGACGGCGCGATCACCAAGGTGCTCGACCTCGAGGACACCGCCGAGGTCCCCGAGGGCGCCATCGCCGAGTCCTGGATGCACATCGAGACCACCCTGATCCCCGACTCCGAGCACGAGCAGCTGGCCGCGGACCTGCGCCGGGTGATCGGCGACGTGCAGAACGCGGTGGCCGACGCGCCGGACCTGTACCGGCTGATCCGCGAGCTGGCCGACCGGATCGAGGCCAACCCCGGCGAGTTCGACCGGGACACCTCGTGCGAGGCCGGCGAGCTGCTGCGCTGGCTCGCCGACGGCAACTTCATGATCCTGGGCCACGCGGCGTACTCGGCGAACGAGCTGACCAACCCGTCCCGGTCGACTGCCGCCACCAGCAACGAGCGCGGCGTGCTGCGCGGCGCGGCCAGCATCTCGCCGCTGGAGCTGCTGCCGGCCTACCGCTCCGGCGCCCCGCTGGTGATCTTCAAGTCCCCGATGGTCTCCACGGTGCGGCGCTCGACCCGCTATGACTGCGTCACGGTGATCGCCCCCGCGCACGACGGCGAGGCGGCCAAGATCCACGTCTTCCTCGGCCTGATCACCGACGAGACCGACGGCACCGTGGGCCGGGTGCCGGTGGTGCGCCGCCGGATCGCCGAGGTGTTGCACCGCTCGGGCGCCCGGGCCGACAGCCACACCGGACGGCAGCTGCTGGCCGCGCTGCGCACGCTGCCCCGCGACGAGCTGCTCGAGGCACCCGCGCCGGACCTGCTCAAGCTCTCGCAGCTGGTGGTGGACCGGGCCGAGCGCGGCGGCATCGGGGTGTTCGCCCGGGTGCACCTCAACCGCGACTTCGTCACCGTCCTGGTGTACTTCCCCGGCGACCGGCTGGGCCCGGAGACCCGGCGCAAGGTGCGCGAGGTGGTGCTCTCGCACTGGCCCGGCAAGATCATCGGCCGGGACGACCGGATCGTCGAGCTGGGCCTGGCCCGGATGCAGTTCCTGATCGCGCTGCGCCCGGGTGAGGAGGTCCCGAACCCGGACCGGGCCGCGGTGGAGTCCCGGGTCGCGCAGGTCACCCGGCGGTGGAGCGACGACCTGGCCGACCTGCTGACCGTCGGGGTCGGCGAGCAGGAGGCCGACCGGATGCTGCGCCGGTACTCCGGCGCCTTCCCCGAGGCGTACAAGGAGGACTTCGGCGCGTCCACGGCGGTGGCCGACCTGCGCCGGCTGGAGGCGCTGCCCGACGTGGACGGGCTGAGCTTCGAGGTCTACACCCCGGCCGCCGACGACCCGGCCGACCGCCGGCTGAAGATCTTCCGGACCGGCACCCCGCTGTCGCTGGGCCGCACCCTGCCGATGCTGGAGCTGATGGGCATCGAGGTGCTCGACGAGCGGCCCTACGAGGTCGAGCGGACCGACGGCACGTCGTCCTGGATCTATGACTTCGGGCTCAAGCTGGGCGAGGGGGTGGACTTCTCGCTGGAGCGCTCGGCCGCGGTGATCGACACCCTGCGGATGCTCTGGCAGGGCAGCGTCGAGCAGGACGGTTTCAACGCCCTGGTGGTCCGGGCCGGGCTGACCTGGCAGCAGACCACGGTGCTGCGGGCCTACGCCAAGTACCTGCGGCAGGCCGGCACCACCTACAGCCAGGGCTACATCGAGCAGACCCTGGCCCAGCACACCGGTATCGCGGCCATGCTGGTCGAGCTGTTCGACGCCCGGTTCAACCCCGAGCACGGGGATGAGGCCGATGCTGGCGACCCAACAGCGGCCGCCGAGCTGCAGAACGGCATCCGGGACCGGATCGACGAGGCGCTGGCAGGAGTGTCGAGCCTGGACCAGGACCGGATCCTGCGGTCGCTGCTGAGCCTGATCACGGCGACCCTGCGCACCAACTACTACCGTCGCGACGCCAACGGGGTCGGCCCGGAGACCTTCGCGGTGAAGCTGGACCCGCAGCTGGTCGCCGAGCTTCCCGAGCCGCGTCCCAAGTTCGAGATCTGGGTCTACTCGCCGCGGGTCGAGGGGGTGCACCTGCGATTCGGCTCGGTGGCCCGCGGCGGGCTGCGCTGGTCCGATCGCCGGGAGGACTTCCGCACCGAGGTGCTGGGCCTGGTCAAGGCGCAGATGGTCAAGAACGTGGTGATCGTGCCGGTCGGCTCCAAGGGCGGCTTCGTCGCCAAGCGGCTGCCGGACCCGGCGGTGGACCGGGACGCGTGGCTGGCCGAGGGCATCGCCTGCTACAAGAGCTTCATCACCTCGCTGCTGGAGCTGACCGACAACTTCCGCCGCGACTCCGACGGCAACCAGTACGTCGCCAAGCCGCCGGCCACCCGCTGCTACGACGGCGACGACCCGTACCTGGTGGTGGCCGCCGACAAGGGCACCGCCACCTTCTCCGACATCGCCAACGGGATCGCGATCGAGCGCGGGTTCTGGCTCGGCGACGCCTTCGCCTCCGGCGGCTCGGTGGGCTATGACCACAAGGCGATGGGGATCACCGCCCGGGGCGCCTGGGAGTCGGTGAAGTACCACTTCCGCGAGCTGGGCCTGGACACCCAGAGCCAGGACTTCACCGTGGTCGGCATCGGCGACATGTCCGGTGACGTGTTCGGCAACGGGATGCTGCTGTCGGAGCACATCAAGCTGGTGGCCGCCTTCGACCACCGGCACATCTTCCTCGACCCGGACCCGGATCCGGCCGCCTCCCACGCCGAGCGGCGCCGGCTGTTCGAGCTGCCCCGCTCCAGCTGGGCCGACTACAGCAGCGAGCTGCTCTCGGCCGGCGGCGGGGTGTACCCGCGGACCCAGAAGACCATCGAGGTCTCGGCCGAGGCCGCGGCGGCGCTGGGCATCGCGGCCGGCGCGGGGAAGATGACCCCGACCGAGCTGATCCACGCCATCCTGCTGGCGCCGGTGGACCTGCTGTGGAACGGCGGCATCGGCACCTACGTCAAGGCCTCCACCGAGTCCCATGCCGACGCCGGCGACAAGGCCAACGACGCGCTGCGGGCCGACGGCAATCAGCTGCGGGCCCGGGTGGTCGGCGAGGGCGGAAACCTGGGGTTCACCCAGCGCGGCCGGATCGAGCTCGCCCGCTCGGGTGGGCGGATCAACACCGATGCCATCGACAACTCCGCCGGGGTGGACACCTCCGACCACGAGGTGAACATCAAGATCCTGCTCGACCATGCGGTGCAGGCCAAGGAGTTGGACATGGCGCACCGCAACAGCCTGCTGGCCTCGGTCACCGACGAGGTGGCGGGGCTGGTGCTGCGCGACAACTACGAGCAGAACGTCCTGCTCGGGGTGGCCCGGCACGGCGCCAAGGCGCTGGTGTCGGTGCACCGGCGGCTGATCCGGGACATGGAGAAGGCCGGCCGGCTGCACCGGGAGCTGGAGTTCCTGCCCTCGGACAAGGAGCTGGCCGCCCGGGAGGCCGAGGGCGTCGGCCTGACCTCGCCGGAGCTGGCGGTGCTGACCGCCTACGTCAAGATCTCCCTCGCCGAGCGGCTGGCCGCATCCACGCTGCCGGACGAGCCCTGGTTCCAGCGGGCGCTGCGCTCCTACTTCCCGCGGCCGATCGCCGAGCAGTTCGCCGACAAGCTGGCCGAGCACCCGCTGCACCGCGACATCATCACCACCTGCGTGGTCAACGACCTGGTGAACCGGGGCGGGGCGAGCTTCGTGTTCCGGGCCCAGGAGGAGACCGCGGCCGATCCGGCCCAGATCGCCCGGGCGTACACGGTGATCCGCGAGGTGTTCGGCCTCGAGGGGATCTGGGCGAGCCTGGAGGCGCTGGACAACCAGGTCAGCACCGACGCCCAGCACATCGGCTACCGCGAGGTGCGCCGGACGATGGACCGGGCGGTCCGCTGGCTGGTCGACGTCCGGTTCCCGATCAGCGACGTGACCGCCGAGATCGAGCGGTTCGCCCCCACGGTGGCGGAGTTGAAGCCCAAGGTGCCGGAGCTGCTGCGCGGCCGGGAGCGGGAGAACCTCTACGCCGAGGTCGACCGGCTGGTCGGGCACGGGCTGCCCCGGCAGCTGGCGCTGGAGATCTCCTGCCTGCTGAGCTCGTTCCTGCTGCTGGACGTGGTCGAGATCGCGGTCGCCAACGACCGGCCGGCCGCCGAGGTGGCCGACCTGCACTTCGCGCTGTCGGAGCGGTTGAGCGTCGACGACATCCTCTCCGCCGTCACCGCCCTGCCCCGCGACGACCGGTGGTCAGCGCTGGCGCGGGCGGCGATCCGGCACGACGTGTACGCGGCTTTGGCCGCCGTCACCGCCTCGGTGCTCAAGGACACCGACCCGTCCCTGCTGGCGACCGAGCGGTTGACCAACTGGGCCGAGCAGAATCCCGAGCGGGTGGAGCGGGCCCGGGCCACCTTCGCCGAGGCGCTGTCGCGGGACCGGGTGGATCTGGCGACGCTGTCGGTGGTGCTGCGGGTGATGCGCGGGTTGCCGTCCTCGGCGGTGCGCTCGACCTACTGAGCGGCTGGCTGGGTCAACGGCCTGGCTCAGCGGCCTGGCTCAGGATGGTTTAGGGGTGAGCTGGGTCAGCGGCCTGGCTCAGCGGCCCGGCTCAGGTGTGCTGCCTCAGGCTGGCGTCCGGGTGCGGGCCCAGACGGTGGTGGCGCCGGCCTCGGCGGCCACGCCCCAGTCGTCGGAGAGCTCTGCCACGATCCGCAGCCCCCGGCCGGCCAGGTCCCGGCTGCCTGCCTGCCGGGCGGAGATCTCCGGACGGGCCGGCCCGGGGACGCCACCGTCGGTGACCGAGATCCGGTAGCCGTCAGGGTCCACCGACCAGCTCACGGCCAGCTGCCCGGACGGCAGCGGCGTGGCGTGCCGGACCGCGTTGCCGACCAGCTCGCTGGCGATCAGCGCCGCGTCCAGGGCCTGCTCGACGGGCAGCCCCGCCGCATCGAAGGCCGCCAGCACGCTGCGGCGGGCCACCGCGGCGCTGCTGGACGCATGCTGGACCCACAGGGTGGACACCTGGCCGGCCTCCGACGTCGCGCGGCGCACCCGACTGGCGACGCCGCTGTGATCAGGTGTACCCAGCCGGGTGCCCGAATAAACCTTGACCGCGCAACGACTTTGGGCGAGAGGGCGGTCACCGGCCGTGACGGGAAGGTGACGCGGAGGGTCAGCCGGCGGGTTGCCGCAGCTGGGCCAGCACCGCCGCCGGCCGGTTGGTGATGATGGCATCCACGCCCAGCTCGCGCACCAGCTGGACATCCTCGGGCTGGTCGACCGTCCAGCAGAACACCCGATTGCCCGCTTGGTGCGCCCGGGCGACGTAGTCCGGCTCGGCGCGCAGCACCCGGATGCCCGGACCGCTGATCGGCACGCCGGCCGGCAGCGAGCCGTCCCGGCGGAGCGGGATCAGGCGCTCCATCAGCAGGGTCAGCGGGATCGCCGGCGCCAGCAGCCTGATCCGGCGCAGCGCGATCGGCGCGAAGCTCATGATGGTGACCGGATGCCCGGCAGGGTCCGGCGCGTCGTCGCCGGCCCAGCCGAAGTGGCGCAGCAGCCGCACCAGCTCCTTCTCGACCAGGCCGCCGTACCGGGTCGGGTGCTTGGTCTCGATCAGCAGCCGCAGCGGCCGGCCGGCATCGGCCACCACGCCCAGCAGCATCTCCAGGGTCAGCACCGCGGAGCTGTCCGGGCGCTCGCGGTCCGGGACGACCCCGGCCAGGTAGGGCGAGTCGTTGACCAGGTCGTCGGCCGAGGTCGGCAGCTCGTCGCGCCAGGACCCGAAGTCCAATGCCTGCAAGCCGGTCAGGTCCAGCTCGCTGACGATGCCGGTGCCGTTGGAGGTGCGGTTGACGGTGCGGTCGTGCACGCACACCAGGTGGCCGTCCCGGGTGAGGCGGACGTCGCATTCCAGCCCGTCCACCCCGGTGTCGATCGCCGCAAGGTAGGCGGGCAGGGTGTGTTCGGCGACGGTGTCGGAGCCGCCCCGATGGGCGATCACCAGCGGGCTGGGGTTCGGCTCAAGCGCCGGACGGCTGCGGTAGCGCGACAGCGGGCGTGCCATGAGGCGTCAGCAGGAGCGCGGGCGGCCGCCGTCGGATGGCACCGGGCCGGGCGGCTCACCGTCGTCGCCGGTATCAGGGATGGCGATCAGCTGCGGCCGCGGGCGGGTGTCGTGGTTGACACCCGGGCCCAGGCGTGGCCCGTATTCGTTCACAGCGCCTAGTCTGCCCCCTTCTCGGGCCCGGCGGGGGGCTGCCCCGCCGAAAAATGTCTTGAGCAGACATGAACGACGTGCTCACTTCACCAGCCGGGACAGCCGGCGATCGGCCAGGTTCTTGCCGCCGGTCTGGCAGGTCGGGCAGTACTGCAGGGACTTGCTGGCGAAGGACACCTCGCGCACGGTGTCCCCGCAGACCGGGCACGGCAGCCCGGTGCGGGCGTGCACCCGCAGACCCGATCGCTTCTCGCCCTTCAACTCGGCGGCCCGTTGCCCCACGGACCGGTCGACCGCATCGGTGAGCACCT
>NZ_DASVSG010000063.1:0-40657 GCF_036388195.1 Jatrophihabitans sp.
GCGACTTCTCCTCGTCCCGGCGGGCGCCACCGAAGGCCAGGTCGAAGCGGTGCAGGTCCAGCGCCTGCTTGAGCCCCTCGGTCTTCCAGATGTCGGTGTGAACGGCCGATCCGTGGGTGAACGGGTTGATGCCCGCGGCCAGGGCGTCCGGGTTCTGGTGCACCAGCAGCTGCATCCCCGTCTCGGCCACCAGCTTGTCGCGGAACTCGTACATCTCGCGGAACTTCCACGTGGTATCGACATGCAGGAGCGGAAAGGGCGGCAGTGAAGGGCTGAACGCCTTCTGCGCCAGCCGCAACATCACCGAGCTGTCCTTGCCCACGGAGTAGAGCATGACCGGTCGCTCGCTCTCGGCGACCGCCTCCCGAAGGATGTGGATGCTTTCGGCTTCAAGCTGCTGCAGATGCGTCAGCATCGCGCCTCCCTGCCTCGTCGCTAGCTGTAGGAGATACCCGGATCACACGCACTGCTGTCCGCCGCCGGGGGGCCCGCTGTTGCAGGCTACCTGCTCGAAGGGGCGCTGAGGAGTCCGATTTGTGTGGCCTTGCTGACTGCCTGCAGACGCGAGGTGGCTTCAAGCTTGCGATAGATGTTGGTCAAATGCCTTTTGACCGTGGTCTCACTGATGAAGAGCTCGATCGCGATCTGCCGATTCGGCTGGCCCTGGGCCAGTAACTCCAGCACCCGGCGCTCCTGAGCGGTGAGCGGGCTCTCGGCCGGCGCGGCCCGGCGGTGCACGACCGCGCGGGAGGTGGTCCTGGACGCCGACAGCAGGAAGCCGTCCTGCTCGCGGCGGGTCGAGTCGATGGCCGCGACGAGTTCCGCGCAACCGGCGCTCTTGGCCAGGAAACCGGATGCGCCGGCGTCGAACACCTGCCGCAGGACGTCCGGGTCGTCGTGGACGGTGAGCACCACCACCTTGGTGCCGGGGCTCTCGCGCAGGATCCCGAAGATGGTCGAGCTCACACCCGGGCCGGGCATCTCCACGTCCAGCATCACGACGTCCGGGCGGTGTTCGCGCGTCAGCGCCACCGCCTCGTCCCCGCTGGCGCCCTGGCCGAGCACGACGTGGCCGCCGACCGTGCGGAGCAGCTCGGCCAGACCGGCCCGAAACAGGGCATGGTCATCGACCAGCACCACGCCGACAGCGTCACTCATGGCCACACCTCACAATCGGGTTCGGGCAGCGGGACTCGAAGGCGAACCACCGTACCCTGTCCTGGCCGGCTGTCGATGGTGAGGAATCCGCCTAGCAGCCAAGCACGTTCTCGCATCGACGTCAGCCCCTGACCGCCCTCGGCGCCCTCGCGCGCCGTCACCACGAACGAGCGTCCGTTGTCCCGGATCGTAGCCAGCACGGCTGCCGCTGAGATGTCCGCGGTGACCACCACCTCATCGGCGGCCGAGTGCGTGAACGCGTTGCGCAGGGCCTCCCGGATGATCAGGAACAGCTCGTCGGTGTAACGCGGGGGCAGCGAATCCAGGCCGTCGGCCAGCTCGAGCCGTACCGGGCAACTGCTCCCGGCGTCGGCCAGATACCGTCGCAGCGACTCGGCGAGCCCAGGTCTCTCGCGCAGCAGGGCGCACTGCCTGCGGACCACGGCCTGGGACTCCTGGATGGCAGCGCGGGCAGCCGCCAGCTTCTCCTTCGCCTGTGCGCCGGCGGATTCGGCATGGGTCTCGCAGAGTTCGAGCTGGTGCAGCCCGACGGCGAGCAGCGGCGCCAGCACGTCGTGCAGCTGCCGGGCCAGCCGGAGGCGTTCGGAGTTCTGCCGCTCCGCCCGGCTCTCGCGCGGCGCGGGCACGGCGGCCAGCCAGTCCAGCACCGCGCGGTGGACCACTCTGGCGGCGGTGAGCTCCGGCGCCGGCGCGCCGGCCCGCGCCAGCGCGTCGGCGACTGTGGGGAGTGCCGCGTCGAAGATCAGCTGGCTCGCTTCCTGAGCCTCGGCACGTGGGTGCTGGGGCCCAACCGCAGCGGGAATCGGCTCCGGGGCGACCTCGGCATCCAGTAGGGCTGCTATCCGGTCCAAGGTCCAGCTCACCCGCTGCATACACGCCTGGGAATCCCATCCGGCTCTCCCGGTGGCCTGCGCCGCGGTCAGGTACCGCTGGGTGATCGCGACCCGGTCAGCTCGGTGGAGCAGCGCAGCAGCATTGGCGATCTTCGCCTGCATGAAATGCGACCTCCTGTTTCATCAAGCTCGCGCTTTCTTAGCGCCAGCAGGCCCTACCACCTTTGGTGCAGTCAAAGTACTACCTTTGGCCCTGGTTGCCCAGAGATAGCGGTAATGACTTGTCTGCAGGTTTATCGCCAGGTCAGATTGGCAGCGCACGCAGACACTAGGCAGACATCCGCGTTCTCGGAGAGGGGCTGACTCGTGCAGAATTCCGAATTTTTCGGCCGGCGGGTGGGCATCGCGTTGTCCGGCGGGCTCTCCAGCCTAGCCGTCGGGGCGAGGCTGCTGGAGGACGGGCACGACGTGGTGGGGCTGGCCGGCTACCTCGGCCAGTGCGAGCCGGCGGAGTTCGATTCCTTCGTCGACACGGTGCGGGCAAGCGGGATGCCGGTGCGAACGGTGGACCTGACGCCGGCGATGGCAACCGCCGCGCTCGATCTGATCGCGTTCGACGGTCACTACGACGGCGGGTACTGGAACACCACCGGCCTATCCCGTGAGGTTATCGTGGCAGGGCTGGCGGATGAGTTCCACGACGCCAAATGCGAGGTCCTCGCCCACGGCTGCGTCGGCGGTGGCAACGATCAGCGGCGCTTCGAACGAAATGGCGCCCGTTATCTGCCCGATATACCGGTATTCGCCCCATGGACCGATCCCGAGATGCGGGCAAAGATGCCCGACCGGGCGGCGATGGCCGAATATCTGGACCGCCGCGGGTTGGTTCCCATGCCCGGCAATACCGCCGAACACTCGATCGAGGGCAATCTGGCAGGCGTCTCGCACGAGGACGCGTCGCTGGAGGATCTGCGCACCACTCCCCGGGCGCTGCCGCGCCAGCTGGGCGTGGCTCCCGAGGAAGCCCCCGACTCGATCACCACCCTGACGATCGGCATCGAGCGCGCCCGTCCGGTCGAGTTGGACGGCAGGCGGCTGCCGCCGGCCGAGCTCCTGCGGCAGGCCAACCTCATCGCGGGCCGGTGCGGACTCGGCCTGGTCGACGTCTTCGAGAACCGGGTGAACGGCACCAAGTGCCGGGGCGTGTACGAGGCCCCGGGCATGCAGCTGCTGTCCTCGGCGGTGCGGACGGCCTACGAGACGGTGACCGACCGGGCTGCCGACGAGCTCCGGCGCACGCTGTCCCGGGTGGTGGGCGTCTCGGTGTACGAGGCGACGACGGGCTCCCTGGCCGCGCGGGCGGCGCGCGCCGGCCTGGAGGAGATGGCTCGCCTGGTCAACGCCGTCATCGAGCTGGAGATCTACAAGGGCGCGGTGATCGGCCGCGCCATCAAGGATGTCGACCACGCCGCGCAAGTGGTTCATCAACGCAGGTTCGCCGGCACTGGTCACAACTGGGCGTCGGGCCCGCTGACCGTGTCCAGCGCTGCCTGGAACGGGAGCTGAGGCAATGGACAACCGCACGTTCGGCCGGCTCGGCTGGTCGGTGAGCGAGGTCGGCTACGGCATGTGGGGGGTGGGCGCCGGGCCGGGTGGCTGGCAGGGCGCCGATGACCAGGAAAGCCTGGAGGCGCTGCAGCTGGCAGTCGATCTCGGCTGCAACTTCTTCGACACGGCCTGGATCTACGGCCGTGGCCACAGCGAGCAACTCCTCGGCCGCCTGCTCAAGGACAACTCCGGGCAGCGGCTCTACGCAGCGACCAAGGTGCCGCCCAAGGACCGCGCCTGGCCCTCGACGCGCGCCTCGCTGCTGTCGGATGTGTTCCCCTACGACTACGTGGCCGAGTACCTCGACAAGTCGCTCGCCAACCTCGGCGTGGACCGCGTGGACCTGCTCCAGTACCACGTCTGGGAGGACTCCTGGGTCGACAACGACGAGTGGCTCGAGTCGATAGCCCGGATCAGGTCCGCGGGCCTCGCCGAGGGCATCGGCATCAGCATCAACCGGTGGGAGCCCTGGAACGGGGTCCGGGCGGTCGAGAGCGGGCTGATCGACAGCGTCCAGGTCATCTACAACATCTTCGACCAGGCGCCCGAGGACACCCTGTTCCCGGCGTGCCGGGCCCACGACGTCGCCGTGATCGCGCGAGTGCCCTTCGACGAGGGAACGCTGACCGGAGCGATCACCCGCGAGACCACCTTCAGTCCCGACGACTGGCGGGCCTCCTACTTCGTTCCGGAGAACCTGGAGTCCTCGGTCACGAAGGTGGAGGCGTTGAAGGCTGACCTGCCGCCGGATGCCAATCTCGCCGACATCGCCCTGCGCTTCATCCTCGCAAACCCTGATGTGGCAACGGTGATCCCAGGGATGCGCCGCAGCGAGCACGTACGGCGCAACATCGCCAGCAGCGATGGCCAGCCGCTGTCCGATGAGCTGATGACGACCTTGCGTGCGCACCGCTGGGACCGCGAACCGACCGAATGGTCCCAATAACAAGGAGAAACCATGGCCCAGGTAACCACCGCGGCGCCACTCGGACTGTGGAGCGCGCCGCGGTCGATGTCGACTGCGTTCTTCCGGATGATGGCCGAGCGCGATGAGTTCTGCCTGATCCACGAACCGTTCTACGCCTGCGCCAACGACCAGCCGGTCGAAGTCGCGGGCCGCACCTTGCGCGGCGCCGCCGAGGTCATCTCCTTCATGCGGCACAGCGCCCAGCCGATCTTCTTCAAGGAGACGACCGAATACCGGCACGCGCGCCTGTTCGCCCGGCATCCCGAGCTGCTGGAGATGACGCACACGTTCATCATTCGGGATCCGCGGCGAGTGATCGAATCGCACTACGCCCTCAACCCGAAGGTGCCCTGCGACGAGATCGGCTTCGAGTACCTCGCTGAGATCTTCGAGCTCGTGCGCCGCGAGACCGGCGTCACGCCGGTCGTCGTCGATGCCGACCAGCTGGTGCGCGACCCGGCCGGCGTGGTCTCGGCGTACTGCCGCCGGGTGGGTCTGGCCGAGCGCCCGGAGGCGCTGAGCTGGACCCCGGCCGAGCGTCCGGAGTGGGCGGCGACCAATCGCTGGCACCAGGACGCCGCGGCCAGCACCACATTCCAGCCTGTCGAGCGCAGCTACGCAGTGACCACCGACAACAACGAGCGGCTCGCCGGCTACCTCGAATACCACCTGCCGTTCTACCAGCAGCTGCGGAGCTTCAGCCTCACCACGACGGGCAGCCAGCCGTGACAGCGGCCTACCGGGCGCTCAACGGCCTGAGCCGGCCCTACCCGGCCGAAGAGACCTCGCTCGACCTCATCGATCAGCAGGTCCTCATCTCCCCGGACGCCATCGCCGTGGTCTACGGCGATCAGGAGCTGAGCTACCACCAGGTCGACCGGTTGGCCAATGAGTTGGCCGCCAACCTGCTGGAGCAGGGCGCGCAGCCGGGCCGGCTGCTGCCGCTGCTGGTGTCCGACGGCCTGGAGCTGCCGCTGGCCATCCTGGCCGCCATGAAGGCCGGCATCCCGTTCGTGCCGATGGACCCTCGCTGGCCTGCCGACCGGACCGCCGCATTGCTGACGACGCTGCAGACGGATCTGCTGGTCGCCGGTCCGCGCACCCCGGAATCAGCCACGTCCGCCGGACGGCGGGTCTACATCGATGCCGGGCTTCTCAGCGGCGCGGCCGACCGGCCTGATGTGCCACGCCCGGAACGGCCCGACATCTTCTACGGATTCTTCACCTCAGGGACCACCGGCCTGCCCAAGTGCACGCTCAACCACCATCGTGGCCTGCTGAACCGCTTCACCACCATGACCCGGTTGTTCGGCGGCGGGCATGTCGCGCTGCAGAACAGCCGCTCGGTGTTCGACTCGTCGTTGTGGCAGCTGCTCTGGCCGCTGACCTCCGGCGGCACGGTGGTGATGCCGGTTCGTCAGGGCCTGCTGGATCTGGAGCAGACGGTGCGCCAGATCGGTCGGCACGGCGTCACCATCACCGACTTCGTGCCGTCCATCTTCGCGGTGCTGGCCGATCTGGTGCACGCCGATGCCGAGCTGGCACAGCAGGCGTCGAGCCTTCGCCGGGTGCTCCTCGGTGGCGAGGCCATCAATGGCGCCGCTGTCCGCCGGTTCCACGAGGTGCTGCCGCACGTGGAGTTCACCAACACCTACGGCCCGACCGAGGCCTCCATCGGCAGCGTCTTCCACACCTTCCGGCAACCGCCCGGCGACGGCGCGGAGATCCCCATCGGCTTTCCGATCGACAACACCTCGGTCGTCATCGTCGATGACGACCTGAGCCCGCTGGGTCCCGGCCAGACCGGGGAGCTGCTGATCGGCGGGGACTGCGTGGGCTACGGCTACCTCGCCGACCCCGAACGCACCGCGCGCAGCTTCATCGCCAATCCCTTTCCGGAGATTCCCGGCGAGCGCCTGTACCGCACCGGTGACCTGGCGCAGTACCGCGAGGACGGCCTGCTGTACTTCGTCGGCCGCGCCGATGACCAGATCAAGCTGCGCGGCGTACGGATCGAGCCGACCGAGGTGGAAGTTGCTCTCACCCGGCTGCCGGGCATCCGGGAGGCCAAGGTCTTCGCCGACGGCGAGCTCGATCGCGCCCAACTGATCGCCGCGGTGATCAGCGACCACCCGGTGACGACGGAGCTGCTCGACGCCGCTCGTTCGGTGTTGCCCCCCGAGTTCGTGCCCGACCGGTTCGTCCGGCTGGAGCAATTGCCGCTGTCGGCGAACGGCAAAGCGGACCGGCGAGCGCTGGCGGCCTTCGTCCGAGAGGCCGAAGCCAGGCGTGACCGCCAGGCCGCGAGTGACGGGGTTCGAGCCCGGATCGAGCGGGTGTGGGCCGAGATCCTGCCCCTGGGCGGCCACGACCCGGACACCTCGCTCTTCGACCTCGGTGGCACTTCCCTGTCGGCCCAGCGCCTCGCGCTTGCCTTGCGTGCCGAGTTCCGGCGTCCGATCACCGTGCACGACATCGCCGCTCATCCGACGGTGGCAGCCCAGGTGGCATTGCTGGAATCCGAAGGCGAACAGGCCCCGCATCCTGCCGAGCAGGTGCTCGCCGACCAGCACCTGGATGCGTGGTCGGAGTGGCGTCCGCCGCCGAGCAGCCCGCCCCGTTCCATCCTCCTGACCGGCGCCTCCGGCTTCATCGGCGTCCACCTGATCGAGTCGTTGCTGCGCGAGACCACTGCCACGATCAGCTGCCTGGTACGCGCTGAGGACCGGCAGGCAGCGCACCAGTTGCTGAGCTCGCGGCTGAGCTACTACCAGCTCCCCGACCTGCTCGACGATCCGCGGGTCCGGATCGAGGTCGGCGATCTCGCGCTGCCGCGACTGGGGCTATCGGATGAGCGTCACACCGCGCTGGCCGACAGCGTCGATGCGATCGTCCACTCGGGCGCCCAGGTGAACCTGGTGACGCCGTATGCGAAGCTGCGGGCGACGAATGTGGCCAGCGTGCGGGCATTGATCGAGCTGGCGCGCTGCGGGCCGCCCAAGGCGATCCACCACCTGTCCACCCTCAGCGTCCTGCCGCGTGGCACGGCGGTGGACGAGGACACCTGCCTGGTCGAGGAGAATCTGCCGGCTGACGGCTACAGCCAGAGCAAGTGGTGCGCCGAGAAGCTGTTGATGGCCGCTCGCGATCAGGGTCTGGCCGTGCACATCTACCGGCTCGGCGAGGTGATGCCGCATACCTCGACCGGCATCCCGAGCCATACCGGCAGCCTGACCGAGATGCTGCTGGAGGGGTGTCGGCAACTCGGAATGGTGTTCCGCACCGGGGCAGCCAGTGATTTCAGCCCCGTCGACGCGGTGGCGGCGTTCATCGGCCGGGCCATCGCCAAGGCCGACCGGACGGCCCCGCTCGGCGCCTGCTACCACGTGGCCGGCAAGCACGACCTCGCCCTCGATGACGTGCTCGACCGGTTGAGTGTCATAGCCGGCCTGAAGGAGGTCAGCTACGGCGAGTTCTGGGAGCGGCTCCAGGACGCATCGAAGGAGAAGGACGCGCCGCAGGCGCTGCAGAAGCTCGGGCTGATCCTGCCGGAACGGCCGAGGGACGAGCTGGCGGTGCTGGCTGATCAGTTCTTCACCTCGACCTCGCCGGCCTACCGGCACAACTTCGTGGCGCGCTGCGACCAAGTGGGCCTCACCTGGCCCGAGATCGACGCCGCGGTGCTGGAGACCTGGTGCCGAGGCGCGACTGCTGTTGTCCGGTAGGGATCAACCGCTGGCAAGAAAAGGAAGAGGTCGAACATGGCCACGATCGTCCAGAAGTACGGTGGGTCGTCGCTGGCTGACCTTGATGCGATGGCGAGGGTCACCCGCCGGATAGCCGCTACCGCCCAAGCCGGGCACCAGTTGGTCGTGGTGGTGTCGGCGATGGGCGACACCACCGACCACTTGCTCGACCTCAGCCGGCAGCTGACGAGCTCGCCCGACCCCCGCGAGAACGACCTGCTGCTGGCCACCGGTGAGATCACCTCGATGACGTTGCTGGCCATCAGCCTCAACGCCGCGGGCATCGCGGCGCAGTCGTTCACCGGAGCCCAGGCCGGCATCATCACCAACGAGGTCCATGGCTATGCCCGGATCCTGCGGGTCAGGGCCGACGCGGTACGCCGAGCACTCGCCGACGGCAAGGTCGTTCTGGTGGCCGGCTTCCAGGGCGTGGCCGAGCGCTCGGGCGAGGTCACGACGCTGGGCAGGGGCGGCTCGGACACCACCGCCGTCGCGTTGGCCGCAGCGCTCGGGGCCGAGGTGTGCGAGATCTACACCGACGTCGAGGGGGTCTACACCGCCGACCCGCGGCTGGTCCCGGACGCGGTCAAACTGGACTGGCTCGGGTACGACGACATGCTCGAGCTCGCCGCGCACGGCTGCAAGGTGCTGCACGATCGATGCGTGGAGTACGCGCGCAACTGCCAGGTCGTCATCCACGTCCGGTCGTCGATGTCGGAGGAGCCGGGGACCTGGGTCAGCGCCAGGCGCGGCGGCGAGCACGATGCCGAGCGGTCGCCGTTCAGCAGGGTCATCTCTGGGATCGCCCACGACGCCTCGCGGGCCAGCCTGGTCGTGCATGCCGTCGCCGACATCGGGCCGGACAGCGTCGCCCCGCTGGTGCGCACCGTGGCCGAGGTCGGGGTGCCGATCGAGAACCTGCATGCCAGCCCGGTGAATCCGATGACCGGCAACTTCGACGTGACGATCACCCTCGAGGGCGGGGACGGGCCGCGGGCAGCCTCGGCGCTGATGGCCACCCAGCAGGCGCTCAACTTCAGCTCCCTGAGCTACGACGACAAGGTCGGCTCGGTCTCCGTGGTGGGCAGGGGGATGCGGTCGGACCCGACCACGACATCGGAGTTCATCCAGGCGCTGCTGGCGGCCGACGCCCCCGCCTACTCCATCACCGCCTCGGACAAGGCGATCTCGGTGACCACCAGCTCAGCTGCGCTGCCCTCGGTGGTGCGGGCGCTGCACAGCACGTTCGGAATGGACCGCACAACCTGACACAGGCGGCCGGGACGGCCCAACTGTTATGGTGATTCGGGTGATTCGGGCGACGAGGAGGCACGATGTTGACCGCATCAGTGCTCGGGCCCTTCCTCATCGCCGTGGTGGTGATCTGCGTGGCGCCCGGTCCGGACATGGCTTTCGTGATGGCCTCCGGACTGTCGCGAGGCCGCCGTGGGGCGCTGCTGGCGGCAACGGGCGTCAGCGCCGGTGTGACGGTCTGGGTTCTGATCACCGCCTTCGGGCTCGGCACCCTGGTCACCGAGCTCCCGGAGATCTCCACCGGGCTCCGGGTGGCCGGCGCCTGCTATCTCGCCTACCTCGCGTGGGACACCTGGCGCAGCGCCGGTAAACACGCCGAGGACAACGCCGGCGATTACGGCCAGCGAATGTTCTGGCGCGGCACGATGACCAACCTGGCAAATCCCAAAATGGCGTTGTTCTTCACGGCCTTTCTGCCGCAGTTCGTCGACGCCGATAACGGTTCGGTCATTCTGCAATTCGTCGTGCTGGGCCTGATCATGCAGGCGGTCGGCTGGATAGTGGACGCCGTGGTCGGGGTGGCGGCCGGTGGCGCCCGTGACCTGCTGGGCCGGCGGCCCGGCATCCGCACGAACCTGGACCGTGCTGCCGGTGGGGTCTTCGCCGCTCTGGCGATTGCGGTGGTAATCGAATTGATGATCACCTGAGTTCGATCGCAGCCGCCCTTCATCGACGATTCTGGTGACGCTCTGAGAGCGGTGCTGACTCACCGTAAATAAGCACCCATCTGCGGCGAATAGGTGCTGCGACATCACGCTGCGATCGGCGTTCAGGCGGCAATCTTCTGCGACTATCTGCGACATGCGGGACGACGCGGCACCGGGCGGAACCGGCGTCCCGGCATTCCCGTCCGAGGACCTGCCGGCAACCGGCGAGCTGCCGGCGTCCGATCCGACGCAGGCGGCAGCCGAGGATGCCCTGGCAGCCGCTCAGCACAAGCTCGCGGCCGCCCGCGCCCGATTGGCCGAGGCCCACAGCGAAGCGCAGACGCTGATCCGCGACGCCACCGATCAGGCGATGCTGGTCGCGGCCGCTGCGGAGCAGGCCGCCGAGTCGATCCTGGCCGAAGCCCGGACCGAGGCCGAGCAGGAGCGGGAGCAGGCCAAGCTGACCGCCACGGCGTTCCGCGCCCAGGCCGAGCAGATCCTGCTCGGCGCCCAGCGTGAGGCCGAGCAGCGGCACGCCCACCTGGCAGCCGATCTGACCCGGTCCTGGAGCGAGCACGAACGCGAGCTGCGTGAGCTGCTCGCCGTCGCGCACGCCGAAGCCGCCGAGATCCGGACCGCGGCCGACCAACACGCCGCCGGCGTGCTCGACCAGGCACAGCAGCAGGCGGTCCTGCTGCTCAGCACCGCCCAGGATCGCCTCGAGCAGGCCGAACGCGACTCGGCAGGTCTCCGTCTTGCCGCCGCCGAGGAGGCTGCCGCCCTGCTCGACCGGGCTCGGGACGAGGCGGCCCGTGAGCTGGCCGCCGTCGCCGAGCAGACCGCCTGGGCGCAGCAGACGGTCACCAGCCTGGTAGGAGCCGCGCACCTGGAGGCCGACCGGATCCGCGGCCAGGCGCATGCCGAGGCGGCTGCCGCGCTGCGCCACGTCCGGCTCCGGGTCAGCGGGGTGCTGGCGTCGGCATCGGAGAAGCTGCGGCAGCGGCGCAGCCAGCTGGAGCACGAGATGCTCGCCGCGGCCGAGGTCCGCGAGCGGCTGCTGACCGAGGCGGCGGTCGAAGCGACCGCCGTCCTGGCCCAGGCGCGGCAGCAGGCCGCGGATGCTCTCGCCCAGGCCGAGGAGGCCACCGTCGGTCACTACGACCGCGCCGAGCGGCGGCTGGCCGAGGCCGAAGCGGGCGCTCGCGCGGTTCGCGAGCAGGTCGCCGAGCAGGTCGGGCAGTCCCAGCGCGAGATGTACGAGGTGCGCCGCGCGGCCAAGGCCGAGGCCAGCATGCTGATCAGCGACGCCCGCGCCGAGGCCGAGGACCTGCGCGCCCAGGCCTGCCAGCTGCTGGCGGAGGCCCGTGCCGAGGTCGCGCTGCTGGCCGAGCGACGCGATGCCATCGCCGCCGAGCTCGGACAGCTGTCCGGGGTGATCGCGGCACTGGCCGGCCCGGGCGATGCGCCTGTACCGGGGGCAGCTGCTCCGGCATCCGAGGTCGTGTCGGCCATCGATGCGCCCGACCCCGCCTCGGCCATCGAAGCGTCCGAATCCGTCTCGGCGTCCGAACCGATCGAGACCGCGGCCGCCGAGGTGTCGGTAGACCGCCTCGCGGTGCCGAGCTGGCTGATCACGCACCAGGGCACGGACCGGACCGTCGAGCAGCAGCCGGTCGAGGTACCAGGCGACGCCCGCGACATCGCCGACGTCGACAGCACCTTCCTACTCGAGCAGATGATGAGAGCGGCGGATGATCCAGAACAGCAACGAAGCGTTCCGGACGGTAATGCGTGGCTACGACCCCGCCGAGGTCGACCGCCGGGTGGCTGAGCTGATGGCCGCCGCTGCCGCCGCCGAGCAGCAGGCAGCCGAGCTGACCCGCCGGGTCGAGGAGCTGACCGCCTCCGAAGCGGCAGCCCGGCCGCCTGCCGATCCCGACCCGTACCCCAGCAAGCCGAGCTTCGCTGATTTCGGCGCTCGGATCGGGCAGATCCTCACCCTGGCCAGCGACGAGGCCGACGAGCTGCGCGGCGCGGCGGCCGCCGAGGTCAACCGCAGGCTCCTCGAGCTGGACGCCGCCAGCGCCCGCATCATGGCCGAGGCCGACCGGTACGCCGAGCAGACCAGGACCAGCGCGGACCAGGACGCGACCCGCATCCTGGACGAGGCCAGGCGCGGCGCCGACCAGATCATCGACGAGGCCAACCGGCACGCCGCTGCCCGCCGGGCCGAGGCCGAAGCCATCTACGAGGGCCAGCGTGCCCAGGCGGCGCAGGCGGCCAACGACTTCGAGCAGCAGCTCGCCCAGCGCCGGACCAAGGTCGAGCACGATCTGCGGCAGCGCACCGCGATCGCCGAACGGCAACTGGCCATCACCCGCGAGCACGCCGACCAACTACGCGCCGAGACGGAGCACGCCGCAGCCGCGGCCGCCCGTGAGGCCGCCACCCTGATCGCCGAGGCCGAGCGCAAGGCCGAGCAACTCGTCGCCGACGCCGTCGCCCGCGCTGACCGGATCCACGCCGACTCCGAGCGCGAGCTGGCTGCCGCCACCCAGCGCCGGGACAGCATCAACGTCCAGCTGGCCAACGTCCGGCAGATGCTGGCGACGCTGACCGGCCCGGGCTCGAGCGGGCCGGCAAGTGAAGGCTTCGAAGAGGAGCCCGCCGCCGAACCAGCCGAATCCCGATCACCCGTGCCACCGAGGCGGCCGATGCCCAGCCGGCCGCGGCCGGTCAGCTCCTGAGGATCGCGCCTCAGCCGGCGGTCGGCCGCGGATACTCCCGCCTGCTGGTATCGGCCTCGATGAGCCGGTTCAGGGTCTGCTGGACGTCGTTGGCCCGGGGGATGTTGACCAGCGTCTCCTGCCCGTTCTCGCCGGCCGATTCGATGTGCAGGGTGCCGGACCGGAAGAGCCGGTCCCACAGCGTCTGCTCGTAGGCCACGTCGCTGATCCGGCCCAGCGTGATGTCGCGTCCGGAGTGATTGAACACCCCGCGCCGGATCAGCACCCGCCGGGTGGTGATGACGTAGTGGGTGCACCGCCAGCGGATCACCGGGGCCAGGGCCAACCAGACCAGCAGCACCAGTCCGACCGCCAGGATCGCCAGCAGCAGGGCCTGGCGGGCAGTCTGGTTGTCGCCGCCGTCCGGCAGGAAGGCAAGGCCGACACCGCCCAGCGCGCAGATCACCAAGAAGGCCAGCACCGATGGAACCAGCGTCAGCCAGTGTGGGTGCAGGTGCTCGACGACCTCTTCATCGTCGTTGAGCAGCTTCTCCGGATACGGCATCTGACAACCCTTCAAAGATCCGCGCGTTTGGTTTAACGCTCACGAATAATCCCACGCAAATGGGTCACATCACCGGCAGCGACGCCGACCGGTGCGCCGCCACCTGCCGGCTGCACCAGCAACCTTCCGCCATCATCGAGATCCACCGCCCGGCCGATCAGCGTGTGGCTACCCAACTCGACCGAGACCTCGCTGTCCAGGGTCGCGCACACGGCGCGGTATCCGTCGGCCAATCCGCTGGATCGGGCGTCCCCACCGTGCGCCTGCCAGGCGGTGTACACGCCGTCGAACCTGCCCAGGAAGCCCACCAGCAACTCAGCGCGGTCCAGCTCCCGATGGCCTTCGAGCAGCAGGGAGGTGGCCGTCTCGACCGGCAGCTCCTCCTGGCGGGTCGAGACGTTCAGGCCCACGCCGACGGCCACCGCGCCGTCGCCGGACTGCACGAGGATGCCGGCTGCCTTGCCGCCCCGCGCGCCGAGCAGCAGGTCGTTCGGCCACTTCAGCCGGGCCTGGGAGCCCAGGGCGCGGGCCAGCGCCAGCCCGGTCAGCAACGGCAGCCAGCCCCACGTCGAGACCGGCGGCGCCGGCCGCAGCAGCACCGAGAAGGTCAGCCCGGCGCCGGGCGGGGACTCCCAGCTGCGGCCCAGCCGCCCCCGGCCTCCGGTCTGCAGCTCGGCGACCAGCACGGTGCCCGCGGCGGCGCCGGCAGCCGCGGCGGCCAGCAGGTCGGCATTGGTGGAGCCGGTCTCGGCCACCGCCTCGACCAACCACCGGCCGGCCAGCCGGGCGGTGACGGCATCGGCGTCCACCGGCTGCCGCAACTGCTCCGCTGGGCGGGTCATGACCTCATTGTGGCCGCGGAGTTCCGTTGGCGGGGCAAAACGCGTGAGGCGGCCGCGAGGTCGGTCACTCCCGCAGGCTGACGGCGTACCGGTCGGGCTAGGCTCAGCGCTCATGAGTGCTGACGTGGAGCCGGTCGCGGCAGAGCCAAGGGCCCAGCCGGGTCCGGCCCTTGATCTGCACAGCACCGCCGGCAAGCTCGCCGAGCTGGAGATCCGCTACGACGAGGCGGTGCACGCCGGGTCGGCCAGGGCCGTGGCCAAGCAGCATGCCAAGGGTAAGAAGACCGCCCGCGAGCGGGTCGCGCTGCTGCTGGACGAGGGCTCGTTCGTCGAGTTCGACGAGCTGGCCAGGCACCGCTCGACCATGTTCGGCCTGGAGGCCAACCGTCCGTACGGCGACGGGGTGGTCACCGGCTACGGAACCGTGGACGGCCGGCCGGTGTGCGTGTTCAGCCAGGACGTCACCATCTTCGGCGGCGCGCTCGGTGAGGTGTACGGCGAGAAGATCGTCAAGGTGCAGGACTTCGCCCTCAGGACCGGCTGCCCGCTGATCGGCATCAACGAGGGCGGCGGCGCGCGCATCCAGGAGGGCGTGGTCTCCCTCGGCCTCTACGGCGACATCTTCTACCGCAACGTGCAGGCCTCCGGGGTCATCCCGCAGATCTCGCTGATCATGGGCGCCGCGGCGGGCGGGCACGTCTACTCACCCGCGCTGACCGATTTCGTGGTGATGGTCGACAACACCTCGCAGATGTTCATCACCGGCCCGGACGTCATCAAGACGGTCACCGGCGAGGACGTCAGCATGGAGGACCTGGGCGGAGCGCGGGTGCACAACACCACCTCGGGCAATGCCCACTACCTCGGCGCCGACGAGCAGGACGCGATCGACTACGTCAAGGCGCTGCTGTCCTACCTGCCGAGCAACAACATGGACCTGGCGCCGTGCTTCACCCCGGCTTCCGAGGACGCCGACACCGCCGGAGACCGCGACCCGTTCCTGGACACCTTCATCCCGGACTCGCCGAACCAGCCCTATGACATGCACACCGTCATCGAGCACCTGGTGGACGACGGCGAATTCCTGGAAGTGCAGGCCCTGTTCGCGCCGAACATCATCTGCGCCTTCGCCCGGATCGACGGCCAGCCGGTCGGTGTGGTGGGCAACCAGCCGATGTTCCTGGCCGGTTGCCTGGACATCGACGCCTCGGAGAAGGCAGCCCGGTTCGTGCGTACCTGCGACGCCTTCAACGTGCCGGTGCTGACCCTGGTCGACGTCCCCGGCTTCCTGCCCGGCACCGATCAGGAGTGGCAGGGCATCATCCGGCGTGGCGCGAAGCTGATCTTCGCCTACGGCGAGGCCACCGTCCCCAAGATCACCGTGATCACCCGCAAGGCCTTCGGCGGCGCCTACGACGTGATGGGGTCCAAGCACCTGGGCGCCGACATCAACCTGGCCTGGCCGACCGCGCAGATCGCCGTGATGGGCGCCCAGGGCGCGGCGAACATCCTGTACCGCAAGGAGCTGAGCGAACTCGCTGACGACCTACCCCGGCAGGAGGCCCGGCGCGCGGAGTTGGTCGCCGAGTACGAGGACGCCCTGGTCAACCCCTACATCGCGGCCGAGCGGGGCTTCCTCGACTCGGTGATCCCGCCGTCGGAGACCCGGGCGCTGATCGTGAAGTCGCTGCGGATCCTCAAGACCAAGCGCCAGTCGCTGCCGCCGAAGAAGCACGGGAACATCCCGCTGTGAGCGCCACCGAACCGGTCTTCCAGATCACCTCCGGAAACCCGACGCCGGAGGAGACAGCAGCGGTCACCGTGCTGCTGCTGGCGATAGCCCGGGCGCGGCCGGCCGGCCCGCAACCGGCGCAGCAGATCGGTGGCTGGGCGGATCCGGCGCTGCGGCTGCGGCGACCGCTGCCGCCTGGTCCGGGCGCCTGGCGGGCGTCGGCCTGGTACTGACCACCCGCCGATTCCTCAGGGCAGTTCGTAGGGCGGGGTGGTGTCGCCGAACACCTCGGCGCAGCCGCAGTCGCCACCCTGCTTGGCGGGCAGTTCCGCGAGCGTGGCCACCAGCAACTCCCGCAGCTTCGGCAGGTTCGCCGCGAACGTCTCCAGCACCTCGGCGTGGGTGACGCCGGTGCCCGCCTCGACGCCGGCATCGTGATCGGTCACCAGGCACAGCGAGGTGAAGCAGAGCGCGAGCTCACGCGCCAGCGCGGCCTCGGGCATCGCGGTCATGCCGATGATCGTCGCGCCGCTGCGGCGGTAGTCCAGTGATTCGGCGCGGGTGGAGAACCGCGGGCCGTTGATCACCGCCAGGGTTCCCGATCCGGTCAGCGGCAGGCCCGCCGTCTGAGCTGCCCGCTGGACGGCCGCCCGGCCGACCGGGCAGAACGGGTCGGAGAACGACAGGTGCGCCACGCCGCGCTCGCCGTCGCTGTAGGTGTGCGGCCGGCCCCAGGTCCGGTCCAGGATCTGATCGGGCAGCACCAGCGTGCCGGGGCCGAGCTCTTCGGCCAGCGAGCCGACCGCCGAGCCGGTCACCACCTGCCGGACCCCCAGCGACCGCAGCGCCCACAGGTTCGCCCGATAGGGCACCCGGTGCGGCGGAAACCGGTGGTCGACCCCGTGCCGGGGCAGGAACGCCACCCGCCGGCCCGCCAGCGAGCCGACGGTGACCTCGCCGCTGGGCTCGCCGTACGGGGTGTCCACCGGCACCGATTCGGCGTCTTCGAGCAACGAATAGAAGCCGGAACCGCCGATGACGCCGATCTCTGCCCGGAACGTGTCGGCTTGGAAGGTCGCAGTCACACCGCACACGGTAGCGAGCCGCACGGCCCCAGACTCTGCGCCCCGCCCGGCTTGGCGTTGGGCCCTGCTCCGCGAGATAGTAGGACGTCAGAACATCGAAGTCCGTCACCAGCCGGGAGCCACGAGATGCAGCGCAGGCACTACGACGAGGACCACCTCGCCTTCGGCGACGCGGTACGCACCTTCATCACCAAGGAGATGCAGCCGGACTACTTGGCCTGGGAGGCGGCCGGGCTCGCCCCGCGCGAGCTGTTCCGGGCCGCCGGCGGCAACGGCTTCCTGGGCATCCAGGTGCCCGAGCAGTACGGCGGCGGCGGCACCGAGGACTTCCGGTTCAACCAGATCCTGGGCGAGGAGCTGATGCTGGCCGGCGTGGGCGGCGCGGGCCTGGGCATCACCCTGCACAACGACATCTGCCTGCCGTACTTCCTCCGGTACTGCACCGACGAGCAGAAGCAGCGCTGGCTGCCCGGCATCGCCTCCGGTGAGCTGATCACCGCGGTGGCGATGACCGAGCCGGGCGCGGGCTCGGACCTGGCCGGCATCCGCACCTCGGCGGTGGCCGACGGCCCAGGTGCTGACAGTGACCTGATCGTCAACGGCTCCAAGACCTTCATCACCAACGGCATCAACGCCGACCTGGTGATCACCGCGGTGCGCACCGGGCCGGAGCGGCACAAGGGGCTCAGCCTGGTGATCGTGGAACGGGGCATGCCCGGCTTCGAGCGCGGCCGCAACCTGGAGAAGCTGGGGCTGCACTCCCAGGACACCGCCGAGCTGTCCTTCACCGACGTCCGGGTGCCCAAGGCCAACATCCTGGGTGAGATCGGCTCGGGCTTCCTCGGGCTGGTGTCCAACCTGCCGCAGGAGCGGATGTCGATCGCCATCTCCGGCGTGGCCGGCGCCCGCGCCGCGCTGAACTGGACGATCAACTACGTCCGGGAGCGCAAGGCGTTCGGGCAGTCGATCGGCTCGCTGCAGAACACCCGGTTCGTGCTGGCCGAGATCGCGACCGAGGTGGACGTCGCGCAGGCCTACATCGACCAGTGCGTCAATGCCCTGCTCGTGGGCGACCTGAGCCCGGAGGACGCCGCCAAGGCCAAGTGGTGGGCCACCGAGCTGCAGGGCCGCGCGGTCGACCGGTGCCTGCAGCTGCACGGCGGCTACGGCTACATGCAGGAGTACCCGATCGCCCGCGCCTACGCCGACGCGAGGGTGACCCGGATCTACGGCGGCGCCACCGAGATCATGAAAGAGATCATCGGCAAGTCGCTCAAGCTCGGGTAAGCGCGGGTGGTGCGGTTCCTGCTGGCCTCGGCCTCCTCAGGACGGCTGCGGACGCTGCGCAACGCCGGCGTCGAGCCCGAGGTCGAGGTGTCCGGCGTGGACGAGGAGACGATCACCGCGCCCACTCCGGCCGACCTGGTGCGCGAGCTGGCACGCGCCAAGGCGGTCGCGGTCGCCGGCCGGCAGCGCGGGACGCTGCTGGTGCTGGGCTGCGACTCGCTGCTCGAACTCGACGGCCGTGCTCTGGGCAAGCCCTCCTCGGCCGAGGAGGCCCTTGCGCGCTGGCAGGCCATGCGAGGACGGACGGCGGTGCTGCACACCGGCCACACCCTGATCGAGGTGGCGGACTCGGTGACCGTCCGGGTGCTGGACCGGCTGGCCAGCACCGAGGTGCGCTTCGGCGATCCGTCGGATGCCGAGATCGAGGCCTACGTCGGGACCGGCGAGCCGCTGCGGGTGGCCGGCGCCTTCACCGTGGACGGCTTCGGCGGCTGGTTCATCGACGCGGTGGCCGGCGATCACCACAACGTGGTGGGCCTGTCGCTGCCGCTGCTGCGCCGAATGCTGCTGGAGTTCGGCTACGCCGTGTCGGATCTGCCAGCGCAACCAACCTGAGGTTGCCGAGATGGGTTAGACCGGCGGGACGCCGTGCCGCTTGTCCGCCAGCGGCCGTGCCTTGCCCGCCAGCGCCGCGAACCGCTGGGCGATCTCGGCCCGCAGCTCGGACGGGTTGATGATCGCGTCGATCACCAGGTCGGCGGCCAGCCGCAGCAGGTCGACGTCCTCCTCGTACTCGGCACGCTTGGCCTTGACGAACGCGGCCTGCTCCTCCGGATCGGCGATCTCGGCGATCTTGTTGGCGTAGACCGCATTGACGGCCGCCTCCGGCCCCATCACCGCGACCCGGGCGGTCGGCAGCGCGATGCAGGCGTCGGGCATGAAGCCGGGTCCGTCCATCGCGTACAGGCCGGCCCCGTAGGCCTTGCGGACCAACACCGACACCTGCGGCACGTTGGCCTCCGACACCGCGGTGATCATCTTCGCGCCGTGCCGGATGATGCCCTGGCGCTCCACCTCGGAGCCGATCATGAAGCCGGGCACGTCGGCGAGGTACAGCAGGCTGATGTTGAACGCGTCGCACAGCCAGATGAACCGGGCGGCCTTGTCGGCCGAATCACCGAAGAGCACGCCGCCGCGGACCGCGGAGTTGTTGGCCACCACGCCCACCGGACGCCCGTCGATCCGGGCCAGCCCGGTGATCAGCTCGGCGGCGAACTCGGGCTTGACCTCGAAGAACGAGTCGGCGTCGATCAGGCCGTCGATCACCTCGTGCATGTCGAACGGCATCGACTCGGCGGCCGGCACCACATCGTCGGACAGCTCCACCTCCGGCGCCTCGGCGGCGTAGGACGGGGCGGGCTGGCGCCAGTTGAGCGGCAGGTAGGAGAAGAACAGCTTGGCCTGCTCGATGGCGTCGGCGTCGTCGGTGGCGAGGTTGTCGCCGCACCCGGAGACGGTGGCGTGCATCCGCGCGCCGCCCATCTCCTGCAGGCTGACCTTCTCACCCACCACCATCTCGGCCATCCGGGGCGAGCCCAGGTACATCGAGGCGTTGGCCTCCACCATGATCACGATGTCGCAGAACGCCGGGATGTAGGCGCCACCGGCGGCCGAGGGTCCGAACAGGCAGCAGATCTGGGGCACCTTGCCCGACAGCGCCACCTGGTTGTGGAAGATCCGGCCCGCGCCCCGGCGGCCGGGGAACAGCGCCACCTGATCGGTGATCCGGGCCCCGGCGGAGTCGATCAGCCAGAAGATCGGCAGCTCCTCGACCAGGGCGCGCTCGGTGATCCGGATGATCTTCTCCACCGTCCGGGCGCCCCAGGAGCCGGCCTTCACGGTCGGGTCGTTGGCGACCACCAGCGCCGGCCGGCCCTCGATGAGCCCCTGGCCGGTGACCACCCCGTCCGCCGGCAGCCCGGTCGCGGTGGCGTTGGCCAGCTGCGCGTCCTCGACGAAGGAGCCCTCGTCGAACAGCAGCGCGATCCGGTCCCGGACGTAGAGCTTGTTGGCGTCGGCGAGCTTGGCCGCGGCCTTGGCGTGCGGGGCAAGGGTGGCCTGCCGCGCCACGGCTACCTTGTCGGCGTCACTCACGTCAGGGATCCTCTCGGTGCTGGTCGGGTCGGACGGATCGTGCTGCGATTCGCGCGTCGGGACGACCGAATGTAGAACAGTCGGCTCGCGGCAGGGCGCGGTGGCTACTCGACGGGCAGGCCGAGCGCCCGGGCGATGACCATCCGCTGCACCTCGGAGGTGCCCTCGCCGATCTCCAGGATCTTGGCGTCGCGGTAGAACCGGGCCACCGGGTACTCCTCCATGAAGCCGTACCCGCCGAAGACCTGGGTCGCGACCCGGGTGGCCGACACCGCAGCCTCGCTGGAGAACAGCTTGGCGATCGCGGCCGCGTGCTTGACCTCCTTGGTCGAGCGGCCAGCGTCCTTGAGCCAGGCGGCCTTGTAGGTGAGCGTCCGGGCCGCCTCGACGGCGACCGCGAGATCGCTGATCGCGAACGCGACGGCCTGTCGCGCGCCGATCGGCTTGCCGAAGGTGTGCCGCTGCTGGGCATAGCGCAGCGACTCGTCCAGGCAGGCCTGGGCAAGCCCGACCGCCAGCGCGGAGATCGCGATCCGGCCGTCGTCGAGGATGGCCAGGAACTGCTTGAAGCCGGTGCCGCGGGTGCCGACCAGGTTGGCCTCGGGCACCCGGCAGTCGTCGAAGACCAGCCCGTGGGTGTCGGAGATCCGCCAGCCGAGCTTGTCGTAGGCCGGCTGCACCTCGAAGCCCGGCGTGCCGCTGGGGATCAGGATCGCCGAGATCTCGGGCTTGCCGTCGACGGTGCCGGTACGGGCGGTCACGGTGACCAGCGAGGTGATGGACGAGCCGGAGTTGGTGATGAACGCCTTGGCGCCGTTGACCACCCAGTGGCCGTCGACCAGCTCCGCCCGGGTCTTGGTGGCGCCGGCGTCCGAGCCTGCCTCCGGTTCGGTCAGGCCGAAGCCGGCCAGGGTCCGGCCGGCCACCAGATCGGGCAGCCAGCGCTGCTTCTGCTCATCGGTGCCGAAGCTCAGGATCGGGTTGATGCCCAGGCCCACGCCCGCGGACAGGGTGATGCCGATGGACTGGTCCACCCGGCCGAGCTCCTCGATGGCCACGCACAGCGAGGTGAAGTCCGCGCCCGCGCCGCCGTACTCCTCGGGAACGACCAGCCCGAACAGGCCGAGCTCGCCCATCTTGGGAATCAGCTCGACCGGGAAGTAGTGCTCGCGGTCCCACTTCGCCACGTGCGGGGCGACCTCGGACTCGGCGAAGTCCCGAACGACCTTGCGGAACACTTCGTGGTCTGCTGACAGCTCGAAAGACATGGCCACTCCCCGGCGCTGGACGAGCCGTCCCGGCTGGCGTGGTCGGGCGAGCGGCTCGGAGGCTTGAGTTGACGTTTACGTCAACGTTAAGCACTATAACGCCATGACCTCGGCAACGGAAGCCAGCCGGACGGACCGCACATGGACCGTGGGTGAGCTCGCCGACGAGCTGGGCATCACCACCCGGACGCTGCGCTTCTACGAGGCCGAGGGGCTGATCGCCCCGGCCCGGGCGGGCTCGGCACGGGTCTATGACCACCGCGACCGGGCCCGGCTGCGGCTGATCCTGCGCGGCAAGCGCTTCGGGATGTCGCTGTCGGAGATCCGCGAGATCGTCGACATGTATGACGGGGCGGCCAGCTCCGAGCGCCGCCAGCTGGAAATCCTGCTGGCCCGGCTGGGCGAGATCGGCGAAGACCTGCGGGCCCGCGAGCGCGACCTGGCCCGGACGCTGCGCGAGGTCGCCGAGGTGGCCGCCCAATGCCGGGAGCGGCTCGACCAGCTGCCCTAGGTCTTGGGTAGCCTTCGCAGCACACCCCGCCGGAATCGCGACGCATGCCCGGTCGCGCAGGTCCGGCCGCAGTCAGGAGGCAGACGCATGCGCAAGGTGCTCATCGCCAACCGCGGCGAGATCGCCGTCCGGGTCATCCGGGCCGCCAGGGACGCGGGCCTGAGCTCGGTGGCGGTCTACGCAGACCCCGATCGCGATGCCTTGCACGTCCGGATGGCCGACGAGGCGTACGCGCTGGGCGGCAGCACGCCGGCGGACTCCTACCTGGTGATCGACAAGGTGATCGGCGCGGCCCGGGCATCGGGCGCCGATGCGGTGCATCCGGGCTACGGCTTCCTCAGCGAGAACGCCGACTTCGCCCAGGCGGTGCTCGATGCCGGGCTGACCTGGATCGGGCCGTCGCCGCAGGCGATCCGCGACCTCGGCGACAAGGTCACCGCCCGGCACATCGCGCTGCGCGCCGGAGCGCCGCTGGTGCCCGGCACCAAGGACCCGGTGGCCGGCCCGGACGAGGTGGTCGCCTTCGCCACCGAGCACGGGCTGCCGGTGGCCATCAAGGCCGCCTTCGGTGGCGGCGGCCGGGGGTTGAAGATCGCCCGGACGCTGGAGGAGATCCCGGAGCTGTACGCCAGCGCAGTCCGCGAGGCGGTCGCCGCGTTCGGCCGCGGCGAGTGCTTCGTCGAGCGCTACCTGGAGCGGTCCCGGCACGTCGAGGCGCAGGTGCTGGCCGACACCCACGGCAACGTGATCGTGGTCGGCACCCGCGACTGCTCGCTGCAGCGGCGCAACCAGAAGCTGGTCGAGGAGGCTCCGGCCCCGTTCCTGTCCGACGAGCAGCGCGAGCGCATCCACGCCTCGGCCAAGGCGATCTGCCGGGAGGCCAACTACACCGGCGCCGGAACCGTGGAGTACCTGGTCGGCAACGACGGCGTGATCAGCTTCCTGGAGGTCAACACCCGGCTGCAGGTCGAGCACCCGGTCTCGGAGGAGACCACCGGCCTGGACCTGGTGCGCGAGCAGTTCCGGATCGCCGACGGCGAGGCCTTGCGCTGGGCGGAGGACCCGGAGCCGCGCGGGCACGCGATCGAGTTCCGGATCAACGGCGAGGACCCCGGACGGGGCTTCCTGCCCGCTCCCGGCATGGTGACCACGTACCGGGAGCCGGCCGGCCCGGGCGTCCGGGTCGATTCCGGGATCGAGGGCAACTCGGTGATCGGGGGCGCCTTCGACTCGCTGCTGGCCAAGCTGATCGTCTGGGGCGAGACCCGGGACGAGGCACTGGCCCGGTCACGCCGAGCCCTGGACGAGTTCGTGGTGGACGGCATGGCGACGGCGCTGCCGTTCCATCGCGCGGTGGTGCGCGATCCGGCCTTCGCCCCGGCCGACGGCGCGGAGTTCACCGTGTTCACCAGGTGGATCGAGACCGAGTTCGACAACCAGATCCCGCCCTTCACCGGCGCCGCCGCTGCCGAGCCGGACGCCGGCGAGCGCGACCGGGTGGTGGTGGAGGTGAACGGCAAGCGGCTGGAGGTCACGCTGCCGGCCGGCTTCGGGGCCGGGACCGGCGGGTCTGCGGCCGGCACGGTCAAGAAGGCGCCCAAGCGGTCGGGGGCCAAGCGGTCCGGCGCCGCGGCGTCCGGGGATGCGTTGACCGCGCCGATGCAGGGCACCATCGTCAAGGTCGCGGTCAGCGACGGTGACACGGTGGCGGCCGGCGACCTGATCGTCGTGCTCGAAGCCATGAAGATGGAGCAGCCGATCAACGCCCACAAGGCCGGCGCCATCACCGGGCTCGCCGCCGAGCCGGGCGCGGTGGTCAGCTCCGGCGCGGTGATCTGCGAGATCAAGGACTAGACAGCGTTCACGCCCGAGCCGGCCCCCCGTAGCACCGACTCGGGCGTGTGTTCAGGTGCTGCTCAGGCAGCGTCGAGCACGGCCTCGATCTCCAGGGCGATGCTGATCTTGTCGCCGATCACCACGCCGCCGCCGTCCATCGGCATGTCGATGTCGACGCCGAACTCCTTGCGGCTGATCTCGGTGCTGGCCGAGAAGCCGGCGCGGGTGCCGCCGAAGGCGTCCGGGCCGATGCCGTTGAGCTCGAGCTTGAGGGTGACGCTCTTGGTGATGCCCTTGAGGCTCAGGTCACCGGTCACCAGGTAGTCCTCGCCGTCGGCCTGGACCGAGGTGGAGGTGAAGGTCATGGTGGGGTACTTGTCGACCTCGAAGAAGTCCCGCGAGCGGATGTGGTCATCGCGCTGGGCGTTGTTGGTGTCGATCGAGCTCAGGTCGATCTCGGCGGTGACCGTGGAGTCGAGCGGGTTCTCGGCGGTGACGATGGCGCCGGAGAACGAGCCGAAGCGGCCCTTCACCTTGCTGACCATCATGTGCCGGACGGAGAACGAGACGTCCGAGTGGGTGGGATCGATCGACCAGGTACCGGCCAGGTAGTTGGGGATGGTGGTGGTGGCGAGCGTCATCAGGAACTCCAAACTGTTTTAGTGTTCAACTATTGATGTCTCAACCGCTAGTTAGGGAGGTTTCATTCCGCACCAACCGTGGTCTGGGCCACAGCTAGGGCCGCTGAGTCGCTCAGTCGCGACGGCTGCGGATCAGCAACGTCTGCAGGCCGGCGCCGAGCAGCCCTGCCCGGTCGGACAGGCTGGAGCGGGCCAGCCCGATGCCGGGGCCCACCTCGCTGACCGCCTCCATCAGCAACCAGTCGTCCTGGCTCTGCCGCATCAGGTGCACGTCGAGGTCGATGTTGGCGAACGACCAGTCGTCCCAGTCCAGCAGCGAGGAGACGCCGCTGGCCGAATCGGCGACCAGGACCAGCCGCTGCAGGGTGGACGGCCGCTCCCCGGCCAGCAGCGGCACCCGGGCGCGGACCCAGACGGCGGCCGGGCCCGGCTCGCGCGCCCGGCCCGAGACGGTGCGCCATTCCAGGTGCTCGGCGTAGGGGAAGCCGTCCATGCCGAAGTCGGGAAGCGCCGCCGGATGAGCCGGCTTGTCCTGGCAGCCGCGTTCGGCGCCGGGCTGGGGCATCACAGGAGTTCCGGCCTCCGCTATCAGCCAGACCCGGGCCTGCAGACACGGACGGCCGTCGACGGCCAGCTCGGCCGAGATCAGGACGGCGCTGCGGGCCAGCCGCAGCACCCGGGCCGCCACCTCGAGCGGGGCAACCGGAACCGGCGCCAGGAACTCGGCCGCGATCCGGGCCGCTGCCAGGTCGAAGCGGCCGGCGGCCGTGGCGGCAAGCTGCTCGGCCAGCCGGACCAGCAGCGCGCTGGGTGGCCCGCCGTGCTGCAGGTCGGCCGACCACGGCCCGCCGCAGGCCGCCGCGCTGCGCACCGTGCCCTGCAGCTCGGCGCCCGCCCCCGCGCCGTCCGTTTCGGTGGTCAACCCGGCGTAGAAGGCGGTATCCACGCCGGGAACGATAGCGGCAGACTGGAGCGGTGATGATGCCCCACGAGCAGCACCCCGGCGCGCTGCGCTGGCTGGGCTACGCGCTCGGCGGCCGGCTGCCCGAGCGCTACCACGACTGGGTGTTCGCCGACCTCACCGGGCCGGATTGGCGGCTGCGCGAAGCGGGCCGGATCATGCTGTTCGCCGTCATTCCGGTCACCGTGCTGCTGTTGCTGCCCGGCCGGCTCGAGATCCGGATCTACGCCGCGCTGTTCGTCGTGATCGGGCCGCTGTTCGTGGGCTTCGCCTACGGCGAGGAGTTGCGCGACCGGCGGCTGCGCCAGCACGGGATGCTGCCGCCGTCCGGGCCCGATCCCGACTGAGACCTCTGACGGCTGGATCTGCCGGCTGCCCGTCCCTGCCGCTGTCGAACTCAGCCCCGGCGGCGGGCGGCGATCCGGGAGATCATCTCGATCCGCTTCTCGGCCAGGGCGATCATCTCGGTGGTGCGCAAGCCGACGTGAGCGGTGTCGGCGCCTTCGGAGAACACCATCGCCCAGCCGTTCTCCCCCTCCAGCGCCGGCACCCGCTCGACCAGCTCGGTGCGGGCGACGTGGTGCACGCCATGGAACAGGTAGTCCTCGGTGACGACGGCGACCACCACGTGGTCGGCGGGCAGCTGCGCGACGTGCGCCACGATGACCTCGGAGTTCTCCGCGAACACCGCGGCCGCCCGGATCGTCCGTCGGGATTTCTCGATCTGTTCCGGT
The DNA here is from genome assembly GCF_036388195.1 of Jatrophihabitans sp. Classification (GTDB taxonomy): domain Bacteria; phylum Actinomycetota; class Actinomycetes; order Mycobacteriales; family Jatrophihabitantaceae; genus Jatrophihabitans_A. The sequence continues at coordinate 26,637 of NZ_DASVSG010000063.1, forward strand.
GAGATGTCCATCAGCTGCCCCAGTCGAGGTCGTCCAGTCGAGTCGTCAGTCGAGGTCGTCGTGATGCATGAGCTGCCTGGCCGCCTCGGTGACCGAGCCCGAGATCGACGGGTAGATCGTGAAGGTGGCCGCCAGCTCGTTGACGGTCAGGCCCAGCTGGACGGCCACCGCGATCGAATGGATCAGCTCCGAGGCCTGCGCGGCGACCACCGAGCCGCCGATCACCACCCCCGAGGCCGGCCGGCAGTAGATCTTGACGAAGCCTTCGGTGACGCCCTGCATCTTGGCGCGGGCATTGCCGCTCAGCGGCAGCGTGATGGTGCGCGCCGGCACCGCTCCGGAGGTGACTGCCGCATGGCCGATGCCCACCGTGGCGATCTCGGGATGGGTGAAGACGTTGGCGGCGACGGTCTTGAGGCGCAGGGGCTGCACCGCCTCGCCGAGCGCGTGCCACATCGCCACCCGGCCCTGCATGGCGGCGACCGAGGCCAGCAGCAGCACCCCCGTGCAGTCACCGGCGGCATAGATTCCGGGCACCTCGGTGCGCGACACCCGGTCCACCTCGATGAAACCGGCGTCGCTGGTGGCCAGGCCGACATGCTCCAGGCCCAGTCCGGCGGTGTTGGGCACCGAGCCGACGCACATCAGGACGTGCGATCCGGCGACGGTGCGCCCGTCCACCAGCCGGACCTCGACGCCGTCGCCGGTCCGCGACACCGAGGCGGCTCGGGCCTGCTTGATCAGGTTTCCGCCGCGCTGAGTGAACACCTTCTCGATGACGTCGGCCGCCTCCGGGTCCTCCCCCGGCAGCACCTTCTCCCGGCTGGACACCAGGGTGACCGGCACGCCCATCTCGCTGTACCCGGAGGCGAACTCGGCGCCGGTGACGCCGGAGCCGACCACGATCAGGTGGGCCGGCAGCTCGGTCAGGTCATACAGCTGGCGCCAGGACAGGATGCGCTCACCGTCCGGCTCGGCGCCGGGCAGCACCCGCGGCGTGCCGCCGGTGGCTAGCAGCACCACATCGGCCTCGATCCGCTGGCTGGGGCTGTCCTCGCCGCTGCCGCTGACGTCGACCGCGAACGTCCGGCCCGGCTGGTCCGGGGCGAAGCAGGCCCGGCCGGCGAGGACCTTCACGCCATGGCGGCTCAGCCGGTTGGCGATATCGGCGGACTGGTTGGCAGCCAGCCGGCGCACCCGCTCGTTCACCACCGCCAGCTGCACGGTGACATCGGTGGTGGCCGAGGAGCAGAGCCCGACCGCGGGCGCGTCCCGGAACGCGGTGACCTTCTCCGACGCCGCGATCAGGGTCTTCGACGGCACGCAGTCGTAGAGCACGCACGCGCCGCCCACGCCGTCGGACTCGATCAGGGTGACCTCGGCCCCCAGTTCGGCGGCGACCTGAGCGGCCTCGTAACCGGCCGGGCCGCCACCGATGATCGCGATACGTCTCACGCCTTCCATTGTCCCGGATCATGCCCCGGTCCACCCGCCCGGGGCTGATGAGATCGACATGCGGATCGGTAGGCTGCTCGATCGTGCCCCTCTACGCCGCCTATGGATCCAACATGGACCCGTCCCAGATGCGCAGCAGGTGCCCGCACTCACCGTTCGCCGGAACAGGCTGGCTGCCCAACTGGCGGTTGACCTTCGGCGGCGAGGACCTGGGGTGGGAAGGCGCGCTGGCCACCCTGGTCGAGGAGCCCGGCGCGGCGGTGTTCGTCGCTCTCTACGACATCACGCCGCAGGACCGGATCGCGCTGGACAAGTGGGAGAGCGCCGACTCGGGCCTGTACCGGACGTCCCGGTTGCGGGTCTCGACCCTGGAGGGCGACGTGCTCGCCTGGACGTACGTGCTCAACGGCTACGAGGGTGGCCTGCCCTCGGCCCGTTACCTCGGGCTGATCGCCGAGGCCGCGGACGCCGCCGGGGCGCCCGGTGACTACGTGGACGAGCTGCGGCAACGACCCTGCCGGTCCATCGGCGGCTGAACCGTCCGCTCGCAGATCAGCAGAACCGCCCGCGCTGACATCATGTGCAGATGCCCGAATCCCGGCTGGTCAGCCTCGGCTATGAAGGCCGATCGGTGAATGACGTGGTCGCCGAGCTGATTAGAGAATCCGTCACCGTACTCGTTGATGTGAGGCTGACTCCGCTCTCACGTAAGCCTGGGCTTTCCAAGCGGAAGCTTGCTGAGGCCTTGGAAGCAGCCGGCATTCGTTATGTGCATCTGAGGGCCCTGGGCAACCCAAAAGACAACCGTGCGCAGTTCCGGGCAGGTGACCCACGCAGCCATGCCGTATTCAGGCGATTGATAGCCGCGGGCGAAGGCGCGCAAGCCCTACGTCGGGTCGCTCAACTGCTCGACCATCACACCGTCGCGCTGCTGTGTTACGAACGCGATCATCATGCCTGTCACCGGGGCCTGATCGCTGCTGAACTCCAGCGAGCGGAGCCGGCATTGGACGTGGTCCAACTCTAGAGTCGTGGAACTCCGCCCGGTATCTCCCACAAGTTATGTGTACGGGTTGTCCTTCTGGGTGGAGAGGACGCTGTCGGGCGTGCTGTCGTTAGGCCCGTCAGCCTCATCGAGACGGAGGCGGACCCAGCTGATCCTCTTGGTCCGGTCATAGGTCCAGCTGCTCGGGATGTACCCGGTGTCGCAGCCGTCGTTGTCGTAGTTTTGGAGGATGACTCGAGGACCGTCGTAGCTACCATCGGTGTACTTGATCTGAAGCCACACGTAGGCGCCTTCTCCGTCGCCCCGCCCACTCGAGTCGCAACGGTCCGAGACGTACGAAAGCACGTAGACGCTGTTGGCGTCGATGTAGCTGACCTCGCCATAGGCATGTGCGTACCCATCGGTCCGGTCGGTGTTGAGGTCGAACGACTGCGCAGCGAGAGCGGGCGTCTGGGAGGCGGCCATGATGCCGACGACGCCAAGGACTACTCCGACGGACTTCAAGGATCTCGACAACATGAGTTCTCCCCGGTGTCTGCGTGACTGTCGCGAGGCTATCGCCCCGTGCGGCCAGATCGAGCGTTATGGCGAAATTCGCGGCCGCAGGCATCCGCGCGCATAAGGCGTTGGCACCCTGATCAGGCGTGCTTGACCCCGCCGCTCCAGAACTCGTCCAGCAGCGCGGCGGTGAACCGGACCCCGATCGCCAGGGCGTCCTCGTCGATGTCGAAGTTCGACTGGTGCAGGTCATAGAGCGGCGCCCCCGGCCCGCGCACCCCGAGCCGGGCCAGCGCGCCGGGAACGCTCTGCAGGTACCAGGCGAAGTCCTCGCCGCCCATCGACTGCGGGGTGTCCGAGACCGCCTGCGGGCCGAACGCCGCCAGCGCCGCCCTGGTCTGGACGCCGACCAGGGCGCCGTCGTTGGTGACGGCCGGCACGCCCGGGTCGTAGTTGATCTCGATCTCCACACCCGTCGGCGCCACGATCTGCTGGGCCAGCTCCGTGATCATCGACTCCAGGCTGTTCCAGAGCCGGTCGTCGAGCATCCGGACGGTGCCCCGCAACGTCCCGGTGGTGGGGATCGCGTTGGCGGCCGAGCCGGCGGCGACGGCGCCCCAGACCAGTGACACGGCGGCGCGGGGATCGATCCGGCGCGAGAGCAGTCCGGGCAGCTCGGTCACCAGCTTGCCAAGCGCGTACACCAGGTCGACCGTCAGCTGCGGCCGGGCGGTGTGGCCACCCCGGCCGGTCAGCTTGATGTCCAGCTGGTTGCACGAGGCGGTGATCGGGCCGACCCGCATGCCGATCTGGCCGACGTCCAGCTTCGGGTCGCAGTGCAGCGCGAAGATCTCGCCGACGCCGTCCAGCGCGCCTTCGGCCACCGCGGCCTCGGCGCCGCCGGGCAGCCGCTCCTCGGCCGGCTGGAAGATCAGCCGGACGGACCCGCCGAGCGCATCCTCGCGGGCCAGGCAGCCGGCGACCGCCAGCAGGATCGCGGTGTGCACATCGTGCCCGCACGCGTGGCAGACCCCGGCGTTCTGCGAGGCGTAGCTCACCGACTTGTGGTCCGGCAGCGGCAACGCGTCGATGTCGGCGCGCAGCGCCACGAAGTCCGGGCCAGGGCCGATGTCGCAGATCACCCCGGTGCCGAAGGACAACCGCTTCGGAGCGAGCCCGAAACTGCTGAGCACCGTGACGATCAGCTCGGTCGTGCGGTACTCGGCGTACCCCACCTCGGGATGGCTGTGCAGCTCGCGCCGCCACCCCACCAGCTCGTTATGGTGAACCCCCAGCCAGTCGATGGCTCGGGCGTGGAGGCTGCTGGGCACAAGGGCACCTTATCTCTCAGCCCCGCGCGCCATCACCGGCCCTTACCGGCAGACGGCTCCCACACGCAGAACTCGTTGCCCTCCGGATCGGCCAGCACGTGCCAGTTGGTGTCGCCGCTCTTGGCACGCAGCAGCGTCGCGCCCCGCGCCACCAGCTCGTCCGGATCGGCTATCACGTCCCAATGCACGCGGTTCTTGACCGTCTTGGGCTCGGGCACCAGCAAGAAGGTGAACTTGCGCCAGGGCAGGTTCTCGATCCCGGCCACGTCGCAGTAGCCGCGCTCGTAGATCGGGCTGTGCCCGCCTAGCACCTCGGCCCACCATGTCGCGATGGTGCGCGGGTCCTGCGCGTCGACGACCAGGTCGAACAGCCGGTACTCCGGCGGCCGCTTGCGGACGAAGGCGCAGAACTCCTGGCCGTCCGGATCGGTCATCACCGTCCAGTTCCGGACGGGCGCCACCTCGGCCGCACCCAACTCCACCAGCTCGGCCAGCGAGCCGGTGCGCACGTCCAGGTGCACCCGGTTCTTGACCGTCTTGGCCTCGGGCACCTGATTGACCCAGATCGAATGCTCGGCGGACGGGCCGACCAGCTCGATCTCGCCCTCCGGCCGGTTGATCTCCAGGCCGAGCGCCACCGACCAGAACTTGGCCGCCTCCTCGATGTCGACGGCGTCGATGCACAGGTCCTTGAACCGGGCCGGCGGCCCCGATTTCTTCTTCGTCATGAACGCTCCCCTCCCGGTAGGCCCGCAAGGATCTGGGCCGCCGCCTGCTCCGCGGTCAGCTCGCCGGCCAGCACCGCATGTTCAGCGGCTGCGATCAGCGCCTTGGCCGCCGGCGTCTCCAGCTGCTCCAGCAGCCGGTCGCGCACCATCGACCTGGTCCAGTCCACCAGCTGGCGGCGGCGTTTGGCCTCGAACTCGCCGTCGGCCAGCAGCTTGTCCCGGTGCCGCTGGACGTGCTTCCACACCTGGTCCAGGCCGGTGTTGCGCAACGCGCTGCAGGTCAGCACCGGCGGCTGCCAGGCCTCCTCCGCGCCGCGCAGCAACCGCAGCGCGCCGGAGAGCTCGCGGGCCGCGCGCTGGGAGGCATCGGCATGCTCCCCATCGGCCTTGTTGACCGCGATCACGTCGGCGATCTCGAGGATGCCGCGCTTCATGCCCTGCAGCTGATCGCCGGTGCGGGCCAGGGTGAGCAGCAGGAAGGTGTCGACCATGCCGGCCACCACGAACTCCGACTGCCCGACCCCGACGGTCTCGACCAGCACCACGTCGTAGCCGGCCGCCTCCATCACCAGCATGGTCTCCCGGGTCGCCTTGGCCACCCCGCCCAGGGTGCCCGAGCTGGGCGAGGGCCGGACGAAGGCCGCGGGGTCGACGGCCAGCCGGGTCATCCGGGTCTTGTCCCCCAGGATGCTGCCGCCGGTGCGCGCCGAGGACGGGTCCACCGCCAGCACCGCGACCCGGTGGCCGGCCGCGGTCAGGTTGCTGCCGAGGGTGTCGATGAAGGTGGACTTGCCGGCCCCCGGCACTCCGCTGATCCCCACCCGCTGCGCCGAGCCGGTATGCGGGGACAACCCGGCCAGCAGCCGCTGGGCCTGCTCCCGGTGGTCCGGGCGGCGGGACTCGACCAGGGTGATGGCCCGCGCGATCGCGGCCCGGTCACCGGCCAGCACGCCCTCGTGGAGCGCGTCGACAGCTGGGCCTGTCGGATCGGTTCTCACCGTGGCTCAGCCGGCGCCGGGGTGCTGGGCGGCGAGCACCTCGAGCAGCTGCAGGGCAGCCGTCGCGAGCACGGTGCCGGGCGGGAAGATCGCCGCCGCGCCCGCAGCCCGCAGCTCGTCGAAGTCCTGCTCCGGGATCACCCCGCCGACCACGATCAGGATGTCGGAGCGGCCGAAGGCGGCCAGCTCGTCGCGCAGCGCCGGCACCAGCGTCAGGTGCCCGGCGGCCAGCGAATTGACGCCCACCACGTGCACATCGGCTTCGATGGCCTGCCGGGCCACCTCGGCCGGCGTCTGGAACAGCGGCCCGACGTCGACGTCGAACCCCAGGTCGGCGAACGCGGTGGCGATCACCTTCTGCCCCCGGTCGTGCCCGTCCTGGCCCACCTTCGCGACCAGGATCCGCGGCCGCCGTCCGTGCTCGGCCTCGAACCGGTCGGTGGCCGCCCGGGCCTGCTCGATCGAGGCCACCCTGCCCTCCTGTTCGGCCTCCACGCCGTACACCCCCGAGATCGTCCGGATCTGCCCGGCGTGCCGGCCGAAGACCGCCTCCAGCGCGTCGGAGATCTCCCCGACCGTGGCCTTGGCCCGGGCGGCGTCGATCGCCAGCGCCAGCAGATTCTGCTCCAGCCCGGCCGGCCTGCTGCCGTCGGCTATCGCAGCCGCCGCCCGGGTCAGCGCGTCCAGCGCCTGCCGGCAGGCGGCCGGATCGCGCTCTGCCCTCAACCGCAGCAGCTTCTCCCCTTGCGCTGCCCGCACGCCGGCATTGTCGATCTTGAGGACGTCGATCTTCTGGTCGGTATCCAGGCGGTACTTGTTCACCCCGATCACCGGCTGCCGGCCGGAGTCGATCCGGGCCTGGGTGCGGGCAGCAGCCTCCTCGATGCGCAGCTTCGGCAGCCCCTGGTCGATCGCGGCGGCCATCCCACCGGCCTTCTCGACCTCCTCCAGGTGCCCCCAGGCCCGCCGGGCCAGGTCATGGGTCAGCTTCTCGACGTACGCGCTGCCGCCCCAGGGATCGATCACCCGGTTGGCGCCGGCTTCCTGCTGGAGCAGCAGCTGGGTGTTGCGGGCGATCCGGGCGGAGAAGTCGGTCGGCAGCGCCAGCGCCTCGTCCAGGGCGTTGGTGTGCAGCGACTGGGTATGGCCCTGGGTCGCGGCCATCGCCTCGATGCAGGTGCGGACCGCGTTGTTGAACACGTCCTGGGCGGTCAGCGACCAGCCCGAGGTCTGGCAGTGCGCCCGCATCGCGAGGGACTTCTGGTTCGCCGGCTCGAACTGGGATACCAGCTTGGCCCACAGCAGGCGGGCGGCCCGCAGCTTGGCGACCTCCATGAAGAAGTTCATGCCGATGCCCCAGAAGAAGGACAGCCGGGGCGCGAAGGTGTCGATGCCCAGGCCCGCGGCCAGGCCCGCCCGCAGGTACTCCACCCCGTCGGCCAGCGTGTAGGCCAGTTCCAGGTCGGCCGTCGCGCCGGCTTCCTGGATGTGATAGCCCGAGATCGAGATCGAGTTGAAGCGAGGCATCCGCGCCGAGGTGAAGGCGAAGATGTCGCTGATGATCGTCATCGACGGGACCGGCGGGTAGATGTAGGTGTTGCGCACCATGAACTCTTTGAGGATGTCGTTCTGGATGGTGCCGGTCAGCTGCTCCGGCGCCACCCCCTGCTCCTCGGCAGCCACCACGAACAGCGCGAGCACCGGCAGCACCGCGCCGTTCATGGTCATCGACACGCTCATCCGGTCCAGCGGGATGCCGCTGAACAGCTCGCGCATGTCATAGATCGAGTCGATCGCCACCCCGGCCATCCCGACGTCGCCGATCACCCGCGGGTTGTCGCTGTCGTAGCCGCGATGGGTGGGCAGGTCGAAGGCCACCGACAGGCCCTTCTGACCGGCGGCAAGGTTGCGCCGGTAGAAGGCATTGGACTCCGTGGCGGTGGAGAATCCTGCGTACTGCCGGATCGTCCAGGGCTGGTTGACGTACATGGTCGGATAGGGCCCGCGCAGGTACGGCGCGATGCCGGGGTAGCCGTCCAGGAAGTCCAGTCCGGCCAGGTCCGCCGCGGTGTAGAGCGGAGCGACCTCGATGCCTTCCGGGGTGCTCCAACCGTCCGCAGCCTGCGCGTTGTCCGCTGCCGGGCGGCCGGACGGACGGCCCAGCGACAGCTCGCCGAAGTCGGGGATCACGACGGCGCCCCCACGATCTGGTATATCGATTCCAGGGCGGCGACCGCGTCGCAGCCGGCGAAGACCGCGGCGTCTATGTCCGCCTGGGCCTGGACGAGATCGGGCGGGCCGGCGATCCAGACCTGTCCGGCGCCGGCGGCCTTCAGCGCGGCGGCCAGCGGCCCGGCCTGGGTGGCGTACTCGGCGTCGGAGGAGCACAGCAGCGCCAGGCTCGTGCCGGCTGCTCCGAACGCGGCGACCAGCTCGTCCGGCCCGCCGGCGTCGACCACGGCCTCGATGCCCCCGGCGGCGAGCAGGTTGCGGGCGAACCCCAGCCGCCCGGTATGCGCCGACACCGGCCCGAACGCGGCCAGGAACACCCGCGGCCGGAAACCGGTGGCCGCCAGCACGGCGTCAGAACGGTCCCGCAGCGCCTCGAACGGCTCGGCATAGCGCACCCGCGGCAAGCCACCGGCCGGCTGCGGCGGCAGCGGACGGCGGCTGAGCGGAGCCTCGGACGGCATCGCGAACTCGCTGACGCCGGTGATCGGGTCGCGGCGGCGGGCGATGTTGTCCCGTCGCGGCTCCCAGCTGGCGGCCAGCATGCCGGCCAGCGCGCCGGATTCCAGCACGGCGACCGCGCCGCCGGCCCGCTCGATCGCCGTGAACTTGTCCCAGGCCACCTCGGCCAGCTGCTCGGTCAGCGACTCCAGGTACCAGGAGCCCCCGCCGGGGTCCAGCACCCGGGCCAGGCTGGACTCGTCGTGCAGGATCGACTGGGTGTTGCGGGCGATCCGGCGTCCGAAGTCGTCGGGCAGCCCGGCCGCGGAGTCGAACGGCGCGACGGTGATCGCCTCGGCGCCGGCGACCGCGGCGGCGAAGCACCCGACGGTCGCGCGCAGCAGGTTCACCCACGGGTCGCGCCGGGTCAGCGTCACCGCTGCGGTGACCGCGTGCTGGCGCTGGCCGCGGCTGCCGGCCGGGGCGCCGCACAGCTCGGCCACCCGGTCCCAGAGCCGGCGGCCGGCCCGCAGCTTGGCCATCGAGGCCCACTGGTCGGCGCTGACCGCGTACCGGAACTCCAGCTGGGCCAGCGCCGCGTCGATGCCCAGCCCGGCCCCGGTCAGCACCCGCAGGTAGGCCACCGCGACCGCGACGCTGATGGCCAGCTCGTCGGAGTCGCTGCCCCCGGCCTCGGAGTAGACGGTGGCATCGACCGTGACAGGCAGCAGCCGGGGAAAGCCGGCGGTCGCCGCGGCCAGCCGGGTGATGGAGACGAGCTCCGGCGCCGTCCCGGTGCGCGCGGCGTGCCCGATCGGGTCCGCCCCCAGCGTGCCGGCCACCTCGTCCGGGGCCAGGCCGCGATCGCTCACCAGCCGCAGCAGCGCCTCGGCCGCGGCCTCGGTCTCCGGCCCCGCGTCCAGCGCGATCGGAGCCAGCTCCAGGTACACCCCGTCCAGGACGGTGGCCAGCGACTCGACCGGGGCCACGCCCTGGCCCAGCTGCAGCCAGATCGAGGACGCGCCCCCGGCCAGCTCGGCGAGGACGGCCTGGTTGGCGGCGGCCGGGTCCGGGTCGGTCACCCGCTGCCGGACGTCCCAGGCGGACCGCCGGGCGCTGGTCCCGCGCACGAACGGTGGCTCGCCCGGCAACCCGGCGGCATCCAGGCCGACCCAGGCCGGCAGGTCGGCGGCGGTGTAGAGCGGGGCGAGCTGCAGGCCGTCGTAACTGCGGTAGGACAGCACGTCCTCCGGCGCCGCCTCGGGAAACGGCACGCCGGACCTGGTGAGCACCGAGGCCACCAGCGATCGCCACTGCTCCCGGCTCGCAGCCGGAAAGCCGCCGGCCAGGTCGAGGTGGGCTCCGGGTGCCGTCATAGCGCGATGTTAGAGCGAGCACAGTGACCGTCGCGTGGCGCCGTGGCCTATCTCTCGACCGCCGGACGCCCGGGGCACGCCATCAGGGCCGGGCCGTCCGCCCCGCCCGCGCCGCTAGGCTCTTCTCCCGTGACCGCCACCGGACAATCGCCCCAGCACCGGCTATCGCAGGACGAGCACCCGGCCGATCCGGGACAGCTGGCCGTCGAGGCGGCCCGGGCGCTGGCCGAGCGGACCGGCGCCGAGCGGCATGACGTGGCCCTGGTGCTCGGCTCCGGATGGCTGCCCGCGGTCGCGGCGCTGAGCGAGCGAGCCACCGCGGACGTGGAGTTCGCCAGCACGGAGCTGCCCGGCTTCCTGCCACCGGCGGTCGCCGGGCACGCCGGCACCATCCGGTCGCTAACCATGCAAGGACACGACGGCAGGCCCGGCAAGCGGATCCTGGTCTTCTCCGGGCGTACCCACTTCTACGAGGGCCGGGGGGTGGCCGCGGTGGTGCACGGCGTGCGGGTCGCCGCCGCCGCAGGCTGCTCCGTCACGGTGCTCACCAACGGCTGCGGCGGCCTGCGCACGGACATGCGGGTCGGTGATCCGGTGCTGATCTCCGACCACCTGAACCTGACCGCCGCCTCTCCGCTGGTCGGCCCCCGGTTCGTCGACCTGACCGACCTGTACTCACCCCGGCTGCGGGCCCTGATGCGCCAGATCGACCCGTCACTGGCCGAGGGCGTGTACGCGCAGTTCCCCGGCCCGCACTACGAGACCCCCGCCGAGGTGCGGATGGCCCGGGTGCTGGGCGCGGACCTGGTCGGCATGTCCACCGCCCTCGAGGCGATCGCCGCCCGGGCCGAGGGGTCGGAGGTGCTCGGCATCTCGCTGGTCACCAACCTGGCAGCCGGCATGACCGGCCAGCCGCTGAACCACGAAGAGGTGCTGGCGGCGGGCAAGGCGGCCGCGCTGCGGGCGGGCGGGCTGCTCGGCGAGCTGATCGGCCGGCTGTGACCGGCGCGATCACCGGCTCCGGAAACCCGCTGTACCGCGAGGTCGCCGGCTGGATCGCCGATGACCCGGACCCCGCTGGCGTCGCGGACCTGAGCGCGCTGCTGGCCCGGGCCCAGGACGGCGACCCGGACGCCTCAGCCGAGCTCGCCGACCGGTTCGCCGGTCCGCTCACCTTCGGCACCGCCGGCCTGCGCGGGCCGCTGCGAGCGGGCCCGAACGGGATGAACACCGCCGTGGTGCGGCGGGCCGCCGCCGGGCTGGCTGTCCAGCTGACCACGGCCGGACGGGCCGGCGGGATCGTGGTGATCGGCTATGACGGCCGGCACGGCTCGCGGTCCTTCGCCGCCGACTCCGCGGCGGTGCTGGCCGCTGCCGGCTTCGATGCCCGGCTGCTGCCCCGGCTGCTGCCCACCCCGGTGCTGGCGTTCGCGGTCGGCCACCTGGGGGCGGTGGCCGGGGTGATGGTCACCGCCTCGCACAACCCGCCGCAGGACAACGGCTACAAGGTCTATGCCCACGACGGGGCGCAGATCGTGCCGCCGATGGACGCCGAGATCGAGGCCGCGATCCGGGCCGTCGAGTCGGTGCGCGCCATCGAGCTGTCGCCGGGCTACCAGACGCTGGACGAGTCGGTGGTCGATGCGTACGTGGCGGCGGTGGCGGCGCTCGTCCGGCCGGACACCCCGCGCGAGCTGGACGTGGTGCACACCGCCCTGCACGGGGTCGGCGCTGCGGTCGTCCGGGCGGTGTTCGCGGCGGCCGGCTTCAGCGCGCCCAGCGAGGTCGGCGAGCAGGCCGAGCCGGACCCGGACTTCTCGACGGTGACCTTTCCCAATCCGGAGGAGCCGGGGGCGATGGATCTGGCGCTGGCGCTGGCCGGACGTGAGCAGGCGGACCTGATCATCGCCAACGATCCCGACGCCGACCGGTGCGCGGTGGGCGCGCTGTTCCCCGCCGCCGGCGACCGCCCGGCCGGCTGGCGGATGCTGCGCGGCGACGAGGTGGGCGTCTTGCTGGCGGACTGGCTGCTGCGCCGCGGCGTCCGGGGCACGTACGCGACGACCATCGTGTCCTCGACGATGCTGTCGGCGATGGCCGCCCGGCACGGGGTGGGCTTCGCCGAGACGCTGACCGGGTTCAAGTGGATCTCCCGGGCCGCGCCGGACCTGGTCTACGGCTACGAGGAGGCGCTGGGTTACGCGGTCGCGCCGGGGCTGGTGCGCGACAAGGACGGCATCTCGGCGGCGCTGCTGGTCGCCGAGCTCGCCGCCGGCCTCAAGGCCGACGGGTCCTCGATCCCGCGCCGGCTGGCCGAGCTGGCCGCCGAGTACGGGCTGCACGCCACCAGCCAGCTGTCCTGGCGGGTCACCGACCTTGCGCTGATCGAGCAGGCCATGGCCCGGTTGCGGGCCGAGCCACCCGAGCGGCTGCTGGGCAGGCAGGTCAGCGTGACCGACCTGGCGCCGGACAACGACGTGATGATCCTGCGCTTCGACGGCGGCCGGGTGGTGGTGCGCCCGTCCGGGACGGAGCCCAAGTGCAAGGCCTACCTGGAACTGGTGATACCGGCCGTCGCCGGGCCGGGCGCGGCAGCCGAAGCTCCTGCCGACGGTGTGCTGGCCGGCGTCGCGGCGGCCGAGCGGCAGGCCGCGGGCGAGCTGGCCGCGCTGGCCGTCGAGGTCAGCCAAGCAGTCGGCATGTCCGAGGGCTGAATCGGCAGGCCCGAGAGCTGGATCGCCAAGGGCTGGATCGGCAGGTTAGAGGCTGGATCGCCGAGGGCTGAATCAGCAGGTCCGAGGGCTAGTTCGTGTAGATCGCCGGGCAGTCCCCGGTCAGCAGCCGGTCCGGCGGTGGAGGCTGGGCCAGCGTCCGGCGCAGGGCGCACCCGGTGCGGTACAGGCTGCCTTCGGCGAACCGGTAGGTGGCCCAGTAGTTGTGGCCGGTGGCGTAGTTGGGCTGGTAGTCGTTCTCGGTGCCCAGCACGTCCAGCCAGCCGTCGTGGTCGAGGTCGGCGGCCATCGGCCGGCCGCCGTCGAAGCTGACGCTGGCCTGCGGCGAGCTGGCCAGCGCGCCCGAGCGCAGCGTCACCACCTCCGCGCTGCCGGCATGCGAGCCGGCCTCGGCCAGCACCACGCAGTGCGCGGGGACGGCCCCGCCGGCAGCGAGGCAATCAAGCTTTGCCGACCAGCCGAAACCGGCTCGGCCGACCCACCACTGCCGATGCCGGCCGTCGTGCAGCAGCTGCAACACCGGCGTGCTGCGATCAGCGGTGGGCGCCGCGGTCGGCGCGGCGCTGGCCCACAGCCGCACCGAATAGCCGCCGCCGAGCTGGACAGGCTGCTCGGGCACGCACGACCACTGCTTGCACGGCGCGGGCGGGGTCGTTCCGACGCCGCTGGGCGCCGTCGAATCAGTGGCCGGGACGCTGGAGCCGGCGCCGGGATGCCGACCCGATCCGGCGCAGCCGGCCAGCACCAGGCCGAGCACCAGCGTCGAGCCGAGGGTCACCGTCGAGCCGAGCAGCAGGCGGGGCCGCCTCGACACGACTCGTCGCACCCCGCGCGGTATCCCGGCGAGGGCTGTCGCAAGCTTGCTCATCTGAACACCTTCTCGGCAGGCGCTTTTCTCCGGCGGTGGTCTTCGCCGGCATTGAGAAGCGCCACCGCTGTACATGAGAACACCCCGCAGGGCATTGCGCTTGCAGCGCTCGGCATCAAGTCGGTAACAAGGCGACGGCCGGGCCGTCAGGGGGTGGAGCCAGGTGACGGCGACCCGCTGCCGGGGTGGCTGCCGCGGCGGCTGTCGCCGGTGCTGGGAGCCGGCATCAGCTTCGGATCCGGAGACCGGTCACCCACCTCGATGATCGAGCGGAGCTCACCCTGGGCATCGATGGCAACCACGGCGAAGAAGCCGGAATCAGCTGCGCGGATCAGCTCATCCCGGGTGCACGCGCTGCC
>NZ_DASVSG010000064.1:0-12816 GCF_036388195.1 Jatrophihabitans sp.
GCCGGCGCCGGCCCGGATCACCCTGCGGGCGTCCCTGCCCGACGAGGTGGCCGGCATCCCGATCGCGGCCGGGACGGTCCGCCGCCGGCTGGAGCAGGTCGGCTGCACGGTGAGCGACGAGGTGACCGAGCACGACTCGGAGCTGCTCTCGGTGACCCCGCCCGCGTGGCGTCCGGACCTGACCGACCCCGCCGACCTGGTGGAGGAGGTCGTCCGGCTGGAGGGCTACGACAAGGTCCCCTCGGTGCTGCCACGCTCGCCGGCCGGGCGCGGCTGGACCCCCGAGCAGCGGCTGCGCCGGTCGATCTCGCGGGCGATGGCCGAGGCCGGCTACACCGAGGTGATCAATTACCCGTTCGCGTCCCCGGCCGTCTCGGACCTGCTGGGGTTGCCGGCCGACGACAGCCGCCGGCAGGCGCTGCGGCTTGCGAACCCGATCTCCGACACCGAGCCGGAGCTGCGCACGTGGCTGCTGCCCGGGCTGCTGGCCAACCTCGGCCGCAACCTGGGCAGGGGGAACCGGGAGCTGGCGATCTTCGAGATGGGCCTGGTGTACCTGCCGGCCGAGTCCACGGAGCCCGCGCCGCGGCCGGGCGTCGAGCACCGGCCGACCGATGCCGAGCTGGCCGCGATCAGCCGTACCGTGCCGGTCCAGCCCCGGCACCTGGCCGCCGTGCTGGCCGGTGACCTGGAGCTGCCCGGCTGGTGGGGGCCGGGCCGCCCGGCGGGCTGGGCCGATGCCATCGAAGCCGCCCGGCTGGCCGCCCGGCTGGCGCGGGTGGAGCTGGAAGTCCGCAAGGCCGAGGTGACGCCGTGGCACCCGGGACGGTGCGCGAAGTTGCTGGTGGACGGCACGGTGATCGGCGCCGCCGGCGAGCTGACCCCGCGGGTGATCGCGGCGCTGGACCTGCCGCCGCGCACCTGCGCGATGGAGCTGAACCTCGACGCCCTGCCGGCGCCGCGGCCGGCTGAGGCGCCGGTCCTGTCGAGCTACCCGCCGGTGCTGCTCGACCTGGCGCTGGTGGTGCCCGCCCAGACGCCGGCCGCGGACGTGCTGGCGGCGGTCCGCGACGGCGCCGGGGAGCTGCTGGAAGCGGTCCGGCTCTTCGACGTCTATGCCGATGACCAGCGGCTCGGCGCCGGCCTGAAGTCGCTGGCGTTCGCGCTGCGGTTCCGGGCCCCGGACCGGACGCTGACGGTGGAGGAGGCGACGGCCGCCCGCGATGCCGCCGTCGCCGAGGCCGGCGCCCGGGTGGCGGCGGTGCTGCGCGGCTGAGAGGTTTCGCATTCTCTTGCGCTCTCATGCATAATCATTCGCATGGGAGTTGCCGTCGCCGTCGCGGGCGCGAGTGGTTACGCCGGTGGCGAGTTGCTCCGGCTGCTGGCCGGCCATCCCGATCTCGAGGTGATCGCGGCCGCCGCGCACTCCCACGCCGGGCAGCCGGTCACCGACCTGCATCCGCAGCTGGTCAGCTACGGCGACCTGGTCTTCAGCGACAGCTCGGCCGAGGTGCTGGGCGCTGCGGACCTGGTGTTCCTGGCGCTGCCGCACGGCGCCTCGGCGGCGCTGGCCGCCCAGCTGCCGGCGCAGGCCAGGATCGTCGACCTGGGCGCTGACTTCCGGCTGGCCGACCCGGCAGCCTGGCAGCGGTACTACGGCGGCGAGCACGCCGGATCCTGGACCTACGGCCTGCCGGAGCTGCCCGGCCAGCGCGCCGCGATCGCGGCCAGCGACCGGGTGGCCAACACCGGCTGCTACGCGGTCGCGGTGATCGCGGCGCTGGCGCCCCTGATCGCCGCCGGCATCGTCGAGCCGGAGGACGTCGTGGTGGTGGCGGCCTCGGGCACCTCCGGCGCCGGCCGGTCCGCCAAGCTCTCGCTGCTGGGCAGCGAGGTGATGGCCGACCTGTCGCCCTACAAGGTCGGCGCGCACCAGCACGTGCCGGAGATCCTGCAGGCCACCGGCGCCCGCAGCCTGTCGATGACCCCGGTGCTCGCGCCGATGGCCCGCGGCATCCTGGCCACCGTGACCGCACGGCCCAGCTCGCCGGGCCTAGCGGTCGAGCAGGTGCGCGAGGTGCTGCGCGAGGCCTATGCCGGCGAGCCGTTCGTCCATCTGCTGCCCGCCGGCCGGCAGCCGCACACCGCGGCGACCTTCGGGTCGAACTCGGTGCAGCTGCAGGCGGCGGTGGACTCCGACTCCGGACGGGTGATCCTCACCAGCGCGCTGGACAACCTCGGCAAGGGCGCGGCCGGCCAGGCGATCCAGAACGCCAACCTGATGCTCGGACTGGACGAGGCCACCGGCCTGTCGGCCAACGGGATCGCTCCGTGACCGTCACCGCGGCCCGGGGCTTCCGGGCGTCCGGCATCACCGCCGGCCTCAAGAAAGCCGGGCCGGACCTGGCGCTGGTGGTCAACGACGGCCCGCTGCAGGCGGCCGCGGCGGTGTTCACCGCGAACCGGGTGAAGGCCGCGCCGGTGCTCTGGTCGGCGCAGGTGGTCTCCGACGGCATCGCCCGGGCGGTGCTGCTCAACTCCGGCGGCGCCAACGCCTGCACCGGGCCGGCCGGCTTCGCCGACACCCACGCCAGCGCCGAGCGGGTCGCCCAGCTGCTCGAGATCGGGGCCGCCGATGTCCTGGTCTGCTCCACCGGCCTGATCGGCGAGCGGCTGCCGATGCAGAAGCTGCTGCCGGGCATCGACCAGGCCGTGGCCGCCCTGTCGCCCACCGGCGGCCCGGATGCCGCCGAGGCGATCCGCACCACCGACTCGGTTGCCAAGACCGCCGTCGTGCGCCACCCGGACGGCTGGACGGTCGGCGGGATGGCCAAGGGCGCCGGCATGCTGGCGCCGAGCCTGGCCACCATGCTCTGCGTGCTGACCACCGATGCCGTGACCGACCCGGCCACCGCCGATGCCGCCCTGCGGGACGCGGTGGCCACCACCTTCGACCGGCTGGACGCCGACGGCTGCATGTCCACCAACGACACGGTGGCCCTGCTGGCCAGCGGCGCCTCGCAGGTCCGGCCGCAACCGGCCGACCTCGCCGAGGCGGTGCGCGCGGTGTGCGCCGACCTCGCCGGGCAGTTGCTCGCCGACGCCGAGGGCGCCACCAAGGAGGTCGAGATCGTGGTGTCCGGCGCGGCCGGCGAGGACGACGCCGTCCAGGTGGGACGCGCGATCGCCCGCAACAACCTGCTCAAGTGCGCGCTGTTCGGCAACGACCCCAACTGGGGACGGGTGCTGGCCGCGATCGGCACCACCACGGCGGTGTTCGAGGCCGACCAGCTCGACGTCCGGATCAACGGCGTCGAGGTGTGCCGGGCCGGGGCTGCCGGCGACAGCCGGGACCTGGTCGACCTGACCGGCCGGCAGATCCGGATCGAGGTGGCGCTGCACGCCGGCAGCGACACCGCGACCATCTGCACCAACGACCTCTCGCACACCTACGTCGAAGAGAACTCGGCATATTCCACATGAGCCAGCCGGCAGTCCGGGCCAAGCCGGTGGTCTCCGCCGAGGTGGCCGCGCAGCAGGCCGCCACCCTGATCGACGCGCTGCCCTGGCTGCAGCGCTTCTCGGGGAAGGTGGTGGTGATCAAGTACGGCGGCAACGCGATGACCGCCCCCGAGCTGCAGGCCGGCTTCGCCCAGGACGTGGTGTTCCTGCGCTACGCCGGCGTCCGGCCGGTCATCGTGCACGGCGGCGGCCCGCAGATCACCGAGCACCTGCAACGCCTGGGCATCCCGACCGAGTTCCGCGGCGGCCTGCGGGTCACCACGCCCGAAGCGATGCAGGTGGTGCGGATGGTGCTGACCGGCCAGGTCAACGGCGATGTGGTGAACCTGATCAACGACCACGGCACCTTCGCGGTGGGCCTGTCCGGCGAGGATGCCGGGATGTTCCGCGCCGAGCGGCGGCCGGTGCTGGTCGACGGGCAGCCGGTCGACATCGGCCAGGTCGGCGACGTGGCAGCCGTCGACCCCAGCGCGGTGACCGCGCTGCTGGACGCCGGCCGGATCCCGGTCATCGCCAGCGTGGCCCGGGGCGCGGACGGGCTGTCCTACAACGTCAACGCCGACACCGCCGCTGCCGCGCTGGCCGCGGCGCTGGGCGCGGAGAAGCTGATCGTGCTCACCGACGTCCCCGGGCTGTACGCGGACTGGCCGCACAGCAGCGAGGTCGTCGCCGAGATCCGGGCCAGCCGGCTCGCCGCCCTGCTGCCGACCCTGGCCGCCGGGATGGCGCCGAAGATGGACGCATGCCTGCGAGCGGTCCAGGCCGGCGTACCCTCGGCGACCGTGCTGGACGGCCGGGCGCCGCATGCGTTGTTGTTGGAGATCTTCACCACCGAGGGGATTGGAACCATGGTGCTGCCAGACGCGGGCCCGGCCGGCCCGGACGCCGACGAGGCCCACCCAGGATCAGCATCAGGAGCAGCATCAGGAGCAGCATCAGGATCAGCGTCGTGACCAGCGAGCTGCTGGCCAAGCGCTGGGCCGGGGTGATGATGGACAGCTACGGCACCCCGCCGCTGGCGCTGGCGTCCGGGCAGGGCGTCCGGGTCACCGACGTCGAGGGCAACAGCTACCTGGACTTCGTGGCCGGCATCGCGGTCTCGGCGCTGGGCCACGCGCACCCGGCGATCGTGTCAGCGGTCAGCAACCAGGTGGCGACGCTGGCCCACACCTCCAACCTGCTGATCCACGAGCCCGGCATCCGGCTGGCCGAGCGGCTGCAGTCGTTGGTCGGCGACCCGAGCGCGCGAGTGTTCTTCACCAACGACGGGGCCGAGGCCAACGAGTGCGCGATCAAGCTGAGCCGGCTCTACGGCCGGTCGGTGGATCCCACCGGTGGCCGGCTGCGGCTGGTCGCGACCGGCAACGGCTTCCACGGCCGCACCATGGGGGCGCTGTCCATCACCGGCAACCCCGCCAAGCGCGAGCCCTTCGAGCCGCTGCCGGGGCCGGTCACCTTCGTCGAGTACGGCGACGTCCCGGCGCTGCGGGCTGCGGTGGACGAAACAGTCGCGGCGCTCTTCCTCGAGCCGACCCAGGGCGAGGGCGGCGTGGTGCCGGCGCCCCAGGGCTACCTGCGGGCGGCGCGGGAGATCTGCGACGCGGCCGGCGCGCTGCTGGTCGTGGACGAGGTCCAGTCCGGCATCGGGCGGACCGGGCAGTGGTTCGCCAGCATCGCGGCCGGCGTGGTCCCCGACATCCTGACCCTGGCCAAGGGGTTGGCCGGCGGCCTGCCGATGGGCGCCTGCATCGGCTTCGGCAAGGCCGGTGAGCTGTTCACCCCCGGCGCGCACGGCAGCACCTTCGGCGGCAACCCGGTGTGCTGCGCGGCCGCCCTGGCGGTGCTGGACACCATCGAGGCCGACGGCCTGCTGGAGAACGTCCGCCGGTGCGGAGCGGTGCTGGAAGCGGGCCTGCGGGGGCTGGACAGCCCGCTGATCCGGCAGGTGCGCGGCAGCGGCCTGTGGTACGGCGTGGCGCTCACCTCCGCCTGCGCCCCGGCGATCGAGCGGGCGGCGCGCGAGCGGGGCCTGCTGGTGAACCCGGTCCGGCCGGATGTGCTGAGGCTGGCGCCGCCGCTGATCGTCACCGAGCCCGAGATCGACGAGGCGCTGCGGGCGCTGCGGGCCGCGTTCGAGACGGTGCACACCGAACAGGCGGCCGCCCTGACATGACCCGGCACTTCCTGCGGGATGACGACCTCAGCCCGGACGAGCTGATCGAGGTGCTCGATCTGGCGGACGAGCTGAAGGCCGACCGGTTCTCCCGCCGTCCGCTGGCCGGCCCGCGGGCAGTCGCGGTGATCTTCGACAAGCCCTCGACCCGGACCCGGGTCTCGTTCAGCGTCGGCATCGCCGAGCTGGGCGGCTACCCGCTGATCATCGAGTCCAAGGTCAGCCAGCTTGATCGCGGCGAGCCGATCGAGGACACCGCCCGGGTCCTGGACCGGCAGGTGGCCTGCATCGTGTGGCGCACCTTCGAGCAGGAGCGGTTGACCGCGCTGGCGGCGGCGAGCTCGGTGCCGGTCGTCAACGGCCTGACCGACACGTTCCATCCCTGCCAGGTCCTGGCCGACCTGCAGACCATCCGGCAGCACAAGGGGACGCTGGCCGGCCTGACGGTGAGCTATGTGGGCGACACCTCCAACAACATGGGCAACTCCTACCTGCTCGGCAGCGCCGCGGCGGGCATCCACGTCCGGATCGGCGGGCCGGCCGGGTACTCACCCGATCCGGTGGTCGTGGACCAGGCCCGGGCGCTGGCGGCCGGCACCGGCGGCTCGGTGCTGATCACCTCCGATCCGGTGGCCGCGGTCGAGGGCGCCGACGTCCTGATCACCGACACCTGGGTGTCGATGGGACGCGAGCTGGACGAGGCCTGCCGGGAGGACCTGCTGCGGCCGTTCGCCATCACCGCGCAGGCCCTGGAGCGCGCCGCGCCCGGTGCTATCGTGCTGCACTGCCTGCCTGCCTACCGGGGCATGGAGATCTCGGCCGAGGTCCTCGAGGGGCCGCAGAGCGTGGTCTGGGACGAGGCGGAGAACCGGCTGCATGCCCAGAAGGCGTTGCTCACCTGGCTGCTGGAGAGGTCATGATGGCGCGCAGCATTCGTACCGAGCGGGCTCCCGCGGGCCAGCAGCACGACCTGCCCAGCCGCGCTGCCCGGCATGCCCGGATCCTGACCGTGCTGTCGGAGCAGCCGGTGCGCTCGCAGAGCGAGCTGGCGGCGTTGCTGGCCGATGCCGGCGTGCCGGTCACCCAGGCGACCCTCAGCCGGGATCTCGACGAGCTGGGAGCGGTCAAGCTGCGCACCCCCGACGGCGGCCAGCCGGTGTACGTGGTGCCGCAGGACGGCGCGCCGCTGGCGGCCCGGCAGGTGCGCGACGCGCCGCCGCAGCGGCTGGCGCGGTTGCTCGGCGAGCTGCTGGTGTCGGCCGAGGGCAGCGCGAACCTGGTGGTGCTGCGCACCCCGCCCGGCGCGTCGAACTTCCTGGCCAGCGCCATCGACCGGGCCGGCCTGCCGGAGGTGCTCGGCACCATCGCCGGCGATGACACCATCGTGGTGATCAGCCGCGACCCGGCCGGCGGCCCGGCGCTGGCCGCCGGCCTGCTCCACCTGTCCACCAGCACCTGACCCCCCATACAGCGCTTCAAGACACAGCACACGTGAAAGAGGAGATATTCGATGACCAAGCGGGTAGTGCTCGCCTATTCCGGCGGCCTGGACACCTCGGTGGCGATCAGCTGGATCGGGGCCGAGACGGGCGCCGAGGTGATCTGCGTGGCCGCCGATGTCGGCCAGGGCGGCGAGGACATGGACACCATCCGGCAGCGAGCGCTGGACTGCGGCGCGGTCGAGTCGGTGGTGCTGGACCTCAAGACCGAGTTCGCCGAGGAGTACTGCCTGCCGGCGCTGCGGGCCAACGCCCTGTACCTGGAGCGGTATCCGCTGGTCTCGGCGCTGTCGCGGCCGGTGATCGCCAAGCACCTGGCCCTGGCGGCCACCCGGTACGGCGCGGACACGGTGGCCCACGGCTGCACCGGCAAGGGCAATGACCAGGTGCGGTTCGAGGTCGGGATCGGGGCCATCGCGCCGGACCTGAAGGTGATCGCCCCGATCCGCGACAGCGGCATGACCCGGGACAAGGCGATCCAGTTCGCCGAGGACCGCGGCCTGCCGATCGATCAGTCCAAGCGCTCGCCGTACTCGGTCGACCAGAACTTCTGGGGACGCGCCGTGGAGACCGGCTTCCTGGAGGACCCCTGGAACGCTCCGATCGAGGACGTGTACTCCTACACCGCGGACCCGACCGTCGCCCGGGAGCCGGACGAGGTCGTGATCAGCTTCGAGAACGGCGTCCCGACCGCGATCGACGGCCGGTCGGTGACCGTGCTGGAGGCGATCGAAGAGCTGAACACGCGGGCCGGCGCCCAGGGGGTGGGCCGGCTCGACATGGTCGAGGACCGGCTCGTCGGCATCAAGAGCCGCGAGGTGTACGAGGCCCCCGGCGCCATCACCCTGATCACCGCACACCAGGAGCTGGAGGACCTGACGGTCGAGCGGGACCTGCGGCGGTTCAAGTTCTCGGTGGAGCAGCGCTGGACGGAGCTGGTGTACGACGGGCTGTGGTTCTCTCCGCTCCGGCAGGCGCTGGATGAGTTCGTCGACGCCTCCCAGCAGTACGTCACCGGCGACATCCGGCTGCGGCTGCACGGTGGCCGGGCGGTGCCGACCGGACGGCGGGGCGAGGGGTCGCTGTACGACTTCGAGCTGGCCACCTATGACACCGGCGACGTCTTCGACCAGAGCCTGGCCAAGGGCTTCGTCCAGCTCTGGGGCCTGCCCAGCCGGATCGCGGCGCGGCGGCAGCAGCGACTGGGCAAGTGAGCGATCCCCAGCAGCCTCCCGGCGACCGGCCGGGAGGCCAGCTGTGGGGTGGCCGGTTCACCGGCGGCCCGGCCCAGGCGCTGGCGGCGCTGTCGCTGTCGACCCACTTCGACTGGCGGTTGGCCGCGCACGACCAGGCCGGCTCCAAGGCCCACGCCCGGGTGCTGCGCCGCGCCGGGCTGCTCACCTCCGACGAGCTGGCCGGAATGCTCACGGCGCTGGACTCGCTGGCCGCCGACGTCCGGTCCGGCGCGTTCGGGCCCGGTCCCGAGGACGAGGACGTGCACAGCGCCCTGGAGCGCGGGCTGGTGGAGCGCGCCGGGCCGGAGCTCGGTGGCCGGCTGCGGGCCGGCCGCTCGCGCCACGACCAGATCGCCACCCTGATCCGGATGTACCTGCGCGAGCAGGCCCGCGAGCTGGCCGGGCAGCTGTGCGCGTTGGTGGCCGCCCTGGCCGGGCAGGCCGAGCGGCACCTGGGTGTGGCGATGCCCGGGCGCACCCACCTGCAGCACGCGCAGCCGATCCTGCTGTCGCACCACCTGCTGGCGCACTGCTGGGCGATGCTGCGCGACGTCGACCGGCTGCGCGACTGGGACGTCCGCGCCGCGGTCAGCCCGTACGGCTCCGGCGCGCTGGCGGGCTCCTCGCTGGGCCTGGACCCGCAGTCGGTGGCGGCCGAGCTCGGCTTCGACTCGGCGGCAGAGAACTCCGTCGATGCCACCTCGGCCCGGGACGTGGTGGCCGAGTTCGCGTTCGTGACCGCGATGCTGGCGGTGGACCTGTCCCGGCTGGCGGAGGAGATCATCCTGTGGGCGACGAAGGAGTTCTCCTTCGTGACGCTGGACGACGCCTACTCGACCGGTTCCTCGATCATGCCGCAGAAGAAGAACCCGGACGTGGCGGAGCTGGCCCGGGGAAAGGCCGGCCGGCTGATCGGCAACCTGGCCGGCCTGCTGGCGACCCTGAAGGGGCTGCCGCTGGCCTACAACCGGGACCTGCAGGAGGACAAGGAGCCGGTGTTCGACTCGGTCGACAACCTGCGGCTGCTGCTGCCGGCGCTCACCGGCCTGGTCGCCACGCTGGTCTTCGACACCGCGCGGCTGGAGTCGCTGGCGCCGCAGGGCTTCTCGCTGGCCACCGACGTGGCCGAGTGGCTGGTCCGGCAGGGCGTGCCGTTCCGGGTCGCCCACGAGCTGGCGGGGGAGTGCGTCCGGGTCTGCGAGGCCCGAGGAATGGAGTTGATCGAGCTGTCGGACGAGGACTTTGCCGCGATCTCCGAGCACCTGACCCCCGAGGTGCGGTCGGTGCTGACCGTCGCCGGTTCGCTGAACAGCCGCTCTGCTCGCGGCGGCACCGCCCCGGCCCGGGTCACCGAGCAGCTGGACCGGCTGCGCGCCGTGCTGGCCGGTTGCCAGGAGTGGGCCGGCCAGCTCTCGGCCGGCGAAGGCGCCCGGGGGTGAGCATCGATCGGGAGCTGCTGGCCGGGCCGGCGGTGCAGGTTGCGCCGGCTCTGCTGGGCGCCACCGTGTGCAGCATCGTCGGCGGCCCGCCGGTGCTGGTCCGGATCACCGAGGTGGAGGCCTACGAGGGCTCCGTGGACCCCGCCTCGCACGCCTACCGGGGCCAGACCAAGCGCAATGCGGTGATGTTCGGCGAGGCGGGCCGGTTGTACTGCTACTTCGTCTACGGCATGCACTGGTGCGCCAACGTGACCTGCGGGCGGCCGGGCGCCGCCGCCGCGGTGCTGCTGCGGGCGGCGGAGATCCTCGACGGCGCCGAGGTGGCGCAGGCGCGCACGCTGGCCAGCAGCACGTCCCGGCTCAGCGCGGCGAAGCTGGCCAGCGGCCCGGCCCGGCTGGCTCGGGTGCTCGGGCTGAACGGCGAGCACACCGGGCTGGACCTGCTCGATCCGCGCTCGCCCGTCCGGCTGACCGGCCTTGGCGCCACCGCAAGCCCGGCCGGCTACCGCACCGGCCCGCGGGTCGGGGTGGCGGCCGCTGCCGAGCATCCGTGGCGGTTCTGGTTGCCCGACGAGCCCAGCGTCTCGGCCTACCGACCGGGCGGGCGGAAACGGATTGCCGGCACCCGGCAGACTGAAGCACCGTGAGCACCGAACCCGAAGAACCGCAGTCGCTGATCGAATCGCTGCCGCCGCAGCTGCGGTCGGCGTACGAGGTGCTCGCCGCCGGGACGGCCCAGATCCTGCCCCGGACCGGGCTGGCCGAGCGGTTGCGGGCGGCTCATGCGGAGGGCCGGCCGCTGCGGGTGAAGCTGGGCATCGATCCCAGCGGCGCCGATCTGACGCTGGGCCACGCGGTGGTGCTGCGCAAGCTGCGGCAGTTCCAGGACTTCGGGCATGTGGCGGTGCTGGTGGTCGGCGGCTTCACCGGGCAGGTGGGCGATCCGTCCGGCAAGACCTCGACCAGGTCCGCGCAGAGCGCCGAGCAGGTGATCGCCAACAGCCGAGGCTACTTCGACCAGCTGATGAAGATCCTGGATCCGGCGCGCACCGAGATCCGCGACAACGCCGACTGGCTGGCGTCGATGGGCCTGGGGGAGCTGCTGGACTACACCCGGCAGCTCACGGTCGCGCAGCTGCTGGAGCGTGACGACTTCGCCAAGCGGTTCGCCGGCAACGTCCCGATCACCCTGTCGGAGTTCTTCTACCCCCTGCTGCAGGGCATCGACTCGGTCGAGATCGCTGCCGACATCGAGATCGGCGGCACCGACCAGACCTTCAACAACCTGGTGGGCCGGGTGCTGCAGAAGGCGAAGGGGCAGCCGCCCCAGGCGGTGCTCACCGTCCCTCTGCTGGTCGGGATCGACGGCGTGGAGAAGATGGGCAAGTCGCTCGGCAACTTCGTGGCGCTCACCGAGCCCGCCAGCGAGCAGTTCGGCAAGCTGATGCGGATCCCGGACTCGGTCGTGCAGCAGTACGCGACCCTGTGCACCACGCTGCATCCCGCCGAGGTCAGCGCCATCGGCGCCGAGGTCGCGGCGGGCGGGGCACGTGCCAACCAGGCCAAGCGGCGGGTGGCGCGCGAGATCGTCACGCTCTACCACGACGCCGAGGCCGCGGCCGCCGCCGAGGACCGGTTCAACTCCATCTTCCGCGATCACCAGCTCCAGGCCGATGCGCCGGCCTTCAGCACCCGGCTGACCGATCCGGTGCACCTGCCGGCCCTGCTCACGGCCGCCGGCCTCGCCGACAGCACCTCGGCGGCCCGGCGGCTGATCGACGCCGGCGCGGTCAAGATCGACGGCGCCCCGGTGGCGAAGGGTGGCTACGAGCTGCCTGCGGCCGAGGTGGCCGGTCGGCTGCTCGCCGTCGGCAAGCGGAAGGTGGTCCGGGTCTCCGCCGAGCCGGAATGAGCGCCGACCTGCGACCCTGGGCCCGATGAACAACTGAACCAACCGCTGGTCAGCGACCGTCAGCGCCGAACAGCTGGCGGCTGCAAAGCCCCGGGACCCGGGATTTGACCTTGTCAGGGGCCTGGGTTAGTGTTCTGACCGCACGGCGAACGGAGCCCTCGAGCAGGGAGCCGGCCGGGCAGGCCGCCAGGTGGCAGGGTCCTCGGATCGCGAGCTACACTGGTGAGCGCGGGCCGAGCAGGGCATTTTGACTCTGCGAAACGGACCGACTAGCATGGGATGCCCCCAGGTAGCAGATCTTCGGATCGAGCTAGACTGGTAGGGCGCGCGGGCCGAGCGGGTCAGTTTGACTCCGCGAAACGGACCGACTAGCGTTACACAGGTTGCCCCGGAGTGAGCCGAGAGGCTCTCAATGGTGAGCGTCCGCTCCTTGAGAACTCAACAGTGTGCCGAAAGTTAGTGCCATAAAAAGCACAACCTCGTCTGTGATCATCGGCTTCGGCTGATGCTCATGTACGAATTTCTTTGATTGATACGAGCAATACCAGCTCGGATTGGTCAGCGATCAAATGGCTACTTCGGTAGCTTATCTGTGTCGACAACGCCGCTAAAGCGGCTCAGTCATAAAACATTCACGGAGAGTTTGATTCTGGCTCAGGACGAACGCTGGCGGCGTGCTTAACACATGCAAGTCGAGCGACGCTCCTCCTTCGGGAGGATGACGGAGCGGCGAACGGGTGAGTAACACGTGGGCAACCTGCCCCTAGCTCTGGGATAAGCCCGGGAAACCGGGTCTAATACCGGATATGAGATCGGAAGGCATCTTCTGACCTGGAAAGTTTTTCGGCTAGGGATGGGCCCGCGGCCTATCAGCTTGTTGGTGAGGTAACGGCCCACCAAGGCGACGACGGGTAGCCGGCCTGAGAGGGCGACCGGCCACACTGGGACTGAGACACGGCCCAGACTCCTACGGGAGGCAGCAGTGGGGAATATTGCACAATGGGCGAAAGCCTGATGCAGCGACGCCGCGTGAGGG
>NZ_DASVSG010000065.1:0-48676 GCF_036388195.1 Jatrophihabitans sp.
CGCCCTTGGGACGGCCGGTCGAGCCGGAGGTGTAGATCGCGTAGGCCAGGTTGGCCGGCGCCACCGTCACCTTCGGAGCGGCATCGGACGGCGCCTCGGCCTCGACCGCCGCCAGCTCCAGCCAGCCGGCCGCCCCGGGCGCATCGCCCAGCGTGGTCAGGACCAGCGCCGGCGCCGCGTCGGCGACCAGGTACGCCAACCGCTCCGCGGGCAGCGCCGGGTCCAGCGGCAGGTAGCCGGCGCCGGCCTTGAGGATGCCCAGGATGCCGACTGCCAGGTCGACCGAGCGCCCGGCGTGCAGGCCCACCAGCTGATCCGGCCGGACGCCGCGGCGGATCAGCCCGGCCGCCAGCCGGTCGGCCCGGCGGTCGAGCTCCGCATAGCTAAGCGCTGCGTAGTCCGGTTGCCCTGCGCCGCTGACCACCGCGAGCTGGCCTG
This sequence comes from Jatrophihabitans sp., assembly GCF_036388195.1. Classification (GTDB taxonomy): domain Bacteria; phylum Actinomycetota; class Actinomycetes; order Mycobacteriales; family Jatrophihabitantaceae; genus Jatrophihabitans_A. The sequence continues at coordinate 439 of NZ_DASVSG010000065.1, forward strand.
GACGGCTGCGGGCCTCGGCCTCGAACCGCTCCACCAGGTTCGCCGGGCCGGCCAGCGGCTGGGCGGTGTCGTTGCAGCCGTAGATCTCCTGCTGCCGCTCGGCGGCGCCGAGCAGCTCCAGGTCGGCCACCGGCCGGTCCGGATGCGAGCCGACCTGCTCCAGCAGCCGGACGAAGTGGCCCGCCATCCGGGCGATGGTCGAGGCGTCGAACAGGTCGGTGTCGTACTCGAAGCTCAGCTCCAGCTCGCCCCGGCGCTCGGTGACCTCCAGCGACAGGTCGAACCGGGCGGCGCCGGTGCTGGACTCCAGCGGCCGCAGCGCCAGCCCGGGCAGCTCCAGCTGGCCCAGCGGCATGTTCTGCAGCACCAGCATCACCTGGAAGAGCGGTGAGTAGCTGGCGTGCCGCTCCGGGTGCAGCGCCTCGACCAGCTGCTCGAACGGCTGGTCGGCGTGGGCGAAGGCGTCCAGCACCCGGTGGCGCACCTGGCGCAGCAGCGCGGCGAAGGACCGGTCGCCGTCGAGGGAATTGCGGATCACCACGGTGTTGATGAAGTGCCCGATCAGGTCCTCGACGTCGCTGTCGTTGCGGTTGGCGAACGGCGTGCCGATGCACAGGTCGTCCTGCCCGCTGTAGCGCCAGAGCAGCACCGACAGGCTCGCCATCAGCGTCATGAACAGCGTCGCGTCGCCGGCCTGGCCGACCGCGTGGAGGCTCCGCAGGACGTCCGCGCCGGCGGTGACGGACAGCCGGTCGCCGTGGAAGCGCTGCACGGCCGGCCGGGGACGGTCGGTGGGCAGCGCCAGCAGGGTCGGCGCATCCGCGAGCTGGGAGCTCCAGTACTCCAGGTCGCTGCCGTGCTCTTGCTGCCGTTGCCACAGCGCGTAGTCCGGGTACTGGATGGCGAGCTCGGGCAGCGGCGACGGCCGGCCCTGCAGGTACGCCCCGTACAGCTCGCCGACCTCGTGCACCAGGATGCCGATCGACCAGCCGTCGGCGACGATGTGGTGGACGTTGACCAGCCAGCGGTGCCGGTCGTCGGCGAGCTTGAGCAGGCTGGTGCGCAGCAGCGGGCCGGCGGCCAGGTCGAACGGCGCCTGGGCGTCGGCCTCGGCGATCTCCTCGGCCCGGGCCAGCCGCTCGGCAGCCGGCAGGCCGGTCAGGTCGATCACCGGCATCGGCACCGGCTCCGGCGGCCGGACCAGCTGGCAGGGCTCGCCGTCGACCAGCGGGAACACGGTGCGCAGCGACTCGTGCCGGCGGGCCACCTCGGACACCGCGCGGCCCAGCGCGGCCACGTCCAGGGCGCCGGTGAACTCGAACGCGGACGGGTTGTTGTAGAACGGGTTCCCGGGCGCCAGCTGGTCGAGGTACCAGAGCTGGCGCTGGGAGTGCGACAGCGGCAGCGGCTTGTCCGAGGCCGGCCGCTTGGCGATCCGGCCGGCCGGCCCTTCGCCGCTCAGGATGGCGATCAGCTGCTGCTTGTGCCGCTTGAGCTCGGCGAGGCGGTCCGGGGTGAGGAAGCCCTTCGGCGCGGTGCACCGGAGCTTGCCGTCGGACACCTCGAGCCCGACGGCGTGGCGGTTGAAGAGCTCCAGCAGCTCGTAGGCGTTCATATCTCGATCTGTTCCATCTCGACGCCGTCCAGCTCGGCGCTGGTCAGCTGGGCGCTGGTCAGCTGGGCGTCAGCCCGCTGGGCGGCAGCCAGTGCGGCGCCGGTCAGCTCGGCGCTGGTCAGCCGGGAGTCCCGGGCTGCCGTCCCCGTGCCCGGCCGCAGGCCACCCACCATCGAGTAGATCAGCTGGTGGGTCGGGCTGAGCTCCAGCAGCGGGTCCAGCTCGGACCGCTCCACCGAGCCGATGCCGCACAGTCCCAGGCCCTGCCCGGACGCGGCCATGGTCAGCAGCTGAGCCATCGAGCCGGCCTCGATCTGGCAGAAGCCGAGGCTCTCGGACCCGTAGAGCGGTTCGATGGCGGCCAGGTCGGCGACCAGGAACAGCGCGAACGCAGCGGCGTCGAACACCGGCCGGTTGACGAAGTAGTCGTAGGCATCCGGGCTCAGCGTCCGGCCCGGCCCCACCGCCACCAGCTGGTGCGCGCCCGGGTCGTAGTAGTAGGCCCCGCCGGGCACGCCCGCCACCCGATCCGGCTTGACGTAGAGGTAGGTCTGCACCGGGTAGCTGCTGCCGGCCGAGCCGTAGAGGTACTTCGGACGGCCGTCCAGCTCGCGCTGGGAGAGCCAGGCCAGCAGCTCGGCCAGCGCCCGGGCCGGCACCGGCTCGGCGTCGAACTGCCGCACCGACCGGAGCTCGGCGTAGCGGCGCGCGAAGCCGGGATCGGCGGGGGCTGCCAGCGGCACGGCCGGCACGCCGGAGTCGAAGCTGCGCCGGCCCAGGCCCGCGGCCTTGAACTCCTGGCGGACCAGCGGGTCCTCGACGACGCCGGCTGCTGCGCCCTGCGACCGGCCCGCGCTCGCCTGGGAGGCGATCGCCGCGGCGGCGATCTCCTGCTCGCGGCCGTGCTGGCGGTACATCGCCAGCAGCTCGGCGAGGGTCGGCTTGCGCATCAGCTGTGCCAGCTGCGGCCGGTACCCGAGCTCGCTGGACAGCGCGTTGGCGATCCGGACCACGTCGATGGAGGTGGCGCCGAGCTGCAGCAGGTTCGCCTCCGCCGGGATGCCCGGCTGGTCGAGCAGCCCTTCGACGATGGCCACCAGCCGGGACTCCGCCGGCGTCCGCGGCTGCTGCTCCGCGGCCGCGTCCGGACGCGCCGGGCCGGGTTCGGCCAGCCGGCTCCGGTCGACCTTGCCGTTCGCCGACAGCGGCAGCGCGTCGAGGAAGGTGATGGTGGCCGGCACCATGTAGCCGGGCAGCTTGCGGGCCAGATGCTGGCGCAACTCCTCGGCGGTCTCGCCATCAGAGCGGCGGGCGACCACGTAGCCGGCCAGCCGCTTGTCGCCGTGCGCTTCGCCCCAGACCCGGACCGCCGCGGCCTGGACGGACGGGTGCGCCTCCAGCGCCGCCTCGATCTCGCCCAGCTCGACGCGGTAGCCGTGCACCTTGACCTGGCCGTCCTCGCGGCCGAGGAACTCGATGTTGCCGTCGGGCAGCAGCCGGCCCAGGTCGCCGGTGCGGTAGAGCCGCTCGCCGGTGACCGGGTGGGACACGAAGCTCGCGGCGGTGCGGGCCTCGTCGCGCCAGTACCCCTGGGCCAGGCCGATGCCGCCGATGTAGAGCTGGCCCGGCACCCAGGGCGGCCGGGGCCGCAGGGCGTCGTCGAGGACGTGGAACTGCTGGTTGGCCAGCGGCTTGCCGTACGGGATGCTGCGCCAGTCCGGGTCCAGCTCGCCGATCGGGTAGGTGATCGACCAGATCGAGGCCTCGGTGGCGCCGCCCAGGCTGTGCACCCGCGCGCCCGGCGCCAGCCGGCGGAACCGGCCCGGCAGCGCCAGCGGGATCCAGTCACCGGACAGCATCGCCAGCCGCAGCGACGGCGGCAGCGTCCGGCCGCCCTCGGCGTACTCGACGAGCATGCCCAGCAGCGTCGGCACCGAGTTCCAGATGGTGACGCCGTGCCGTTCCAGCAGGTCCAGCCAGTGCGCCGGGTCACCGGCCAGCTCCGGCGCCAGGATCACCACCGCGGCGCCGGCGGCCAGGGCGCCGAAGATGTCGAACACCGACAGGTCGAAGCTCAGCGAGGACAGCGCCAGCACCCGGTCGGCCGGCCCGACGGCGAACCGGGAGTTGATGTCGAGCAGCGTGTTCATCGCGCCGCGGTGGTCGATCATGACGCCCTTGGGAGCGCCGGTGGAGCCCGAGGTGTAGATGACGTAGGCCAGGTCCGTCTCGGCCCGGGGCACCGGCTGCCACTGCGGGCCGGCCGTGCCGTCAGGCGATCGAAGGCCGCAGGAATCCTCGTCGACCACCAGCCGGCCCACCCCGCTCGGCAGCGCGGCCCGGCTGCGGGGCTGCACCAGCACCAGCCGGGCCTCGGTCCGCTCTAGCAGGTGGGCGACCCGCTCGGCCGGCAGCGCCGGGTCGATCGGCAGGTAGGCCGCTCCGGCGTAGAGGACGGCCAGGGTGGCAGCCACCTGCTCCCAGCCGCGTTCCAGGCTGACCGCGACCAGCTCGCCGGGCCGTACGCCGGCCGCCTGCAACCGCCCGGCCAGCTGCCGGGCCGCCCGGTCCAACTCGGCGTAGCTCAGCCGCCGGTCCGGGGCCAGCACCGCGATCGCGTCCGGGGTGGCCTGCGCCTGGCGCTGGAACGGCTCGTGCAGCAGCGGCAGGGGCGCCGCCGGCAGCGCAGCCGACGGCTCCAGCCGGGCCTGCGGCAGCAGCTGAGCCACGTCGGCCGACCAGGCGGCCGGATCGGCCAGCCGGCGCAGCACCGAGCAGTAGGCGTCGAACATCTGGCCGACCAGGCCCTCGCCGAACAGCTCGTCGATGCTGTCCCAGTTGAACTGCAGCCGGCCCTGCACCTCGAACACCGTGTGGTCGATCCAGACCTGCGGGGTCTGGGTGATGCTGTGCGCGGTGTCCCCGCCCAGGGCGCGGGCCAGGTCGCCCTCGGTGAACTGGCCGAACTCCGAGGACTGTCCGACCGTGCTGTTGAACACCACCGGCATCGCGCCGGGCTGGGTGCCGCGCGCCTTGGACAGCTCGCGCACCACCAGCACCCCGCTCATCGCCGAGTGGTCCATGTCCTGCCACAGCCGGTCCTGGATGGCGCGGGCCTGGTCGGCGAAGCCGGCGCCGGCGGCCACGTCCACCTCGAGCAGCACCAGCGAGGTGAAGTCGCCGAGCACCGAGTTGATGTCGGGGTGCAGCGGCAGCCGGTTGAACAGCGGCAGGCTCAGGGTGAAGCGCGGCTGCCGGCTCCACAGCGCCAGCGCTTGAGCGAACGCGGTCAGCAGCAGCGTCGAGGGGGTCACCCCGTGCCGTCCGGCGATCGCCTTCAGCGCCGTCCACTCCTCGGCCGGCAGCACCTGCTGGTAGCGGGTGAAGCGCGGCCGCTCGACGGTCTCGGGCTGGCGGGCCAGCGGCAGGTCCGGCGGCCCGGCGAGGGTCTGGGCGCGCTGCTGCCAGTACCGCCGGGCGCGCTGGTAGCGCGGGCCCTGCCGCAGCGACTGCTCGGCGAGCACGCAGTCGCGGAAGGTCACCCCCAGCGGCGGCAGCTCGGCGTCCGGGTCGCTGTAGAGCTGGGCCAGCTCGCGTTCGAGCAGGTCGGTGCTCGCGGCGTCGAGGATCAGGGCGTCGGTGCTCAGGTGCAGCCGGGTCTCGCCGTCGAGCAGGGTCACCGCGAACTCGAACAGCGGCCAGCGGCCGGCGTCCAGCAGCTGGTGCGACATCCGGTCCCGGATCTCGCCCAGCCGACGGTCGGCCTCGGCGGGGTCCAGGCCGCGCAGGTCGTGGCGGGGCATCCGGTACTCCGGCACCTCGGCCAGCACCCGCTGGGTGCCGTCGGCGGCGAACACCGCGCGCAGCATGTCGTGCCGGTCGATCAGCCGGTTCAGCGCCCGGTTGAACCGGTCCGGGTCGAACTCCGGCAGCCGGATCTCCTCGTAGCCGTGCGCGCCCACCCCGCCGAGGCCGATGCTGGACTCGCGCCCGACCCAGTACGCCTCCTGCATGTCGGTCAGCGGGAACGGCTCGTAGCGGCCGGCCGGGTCCGGGTGCAGCCGCGGCAGCACCAGGGCGGCGTCGGCGTCGCTCTGGCCGCGCTCCAGCTCGGCGGCCAGCTCCGCCAGCACCGGGTTCTGGAACAGCGTGCGCAGGCTCAGCTGCGCCGACATCCGCTGGTTGACGGCCGAGATCAGCCGGGTCGCCAGCAGCGAGTGCCCGCCCAGGGCGAAGAAGTCGTCCCGGGCGCCGACCCGGTCCAGGCGCAGCACCTCGGCCCAGATCTCGGCCAGCCGGGCCTCGGTCCCGGTGGCCGGCGGCTGGTAGCCGGCCGCGTCGCCGGACTGGTCCGGCGCGGGCAGCGCCCGGCGGTCGATCTTGCCGTTCACCGTCAGCGGCAACCGGTCCAGCTGCACCCACCGGGTCGGCACCAGGTGCCCCGGCAGCCGCTGCGCCAGCTGGTCCCGGGCTGCCTCCACGCTGGTCGAGCCCGCGCTGGATCCGACGAGGTAGCCGACCAGGTGCCGGTCACCGGGCGAGTCCTCGCGCACCAACACGGCCGCCTCGCGCACCCCGGGCAGCGACAGCAGCGCGCTCTCCACCTCGCCCAGCTCCACCCGGAAACCGCGCACCTTCACCTGCCGGTCGGCGCGGCCGGTGTAGTCCAGGCTGCCGTCGGGCCGCCGCCGGACCAGGTCGCCGGTCCGGTACATCCGCGAGCCCGCCGGCCCGAACGGGTCCGGGACGAACCGCTCGGCGGTCAGCGTCGGCCGCGCCAGGTAGCCGCGGGCCAGGCAGGCGCCGGCGATGTAGAGCTCGCCGACCACGCCGACCGGAACCGGCTGCAGCCGCGCGTCCAGGACGTAGAGCCGGGTGTTGTCCACGGCCGTCCCGATCGAGGGCAGCGCCGGCCAGCGGTCGGCGTCGGCGACCCGCAGCACCTCCTGGCTGGCAGCGTGCGTCTCGGTCGGGCCGTACTGGTTGTAGAACCGCTCGCCGCCGAGCCGGCGCAGCCAGGCCCGCAGCTGGTCGTTGACCTGCAGCGCCTCGCCGGCGGTGACGATCTCGCAGCCGGACGGCGGGCCGGGCAGGGCGCTGTCGGCTAAGCCGGCCACCTGCTGCAGCACCGCGGCGGGCAGGAACGCCCGCTGCACATCGTGCTCGGCGAGGAAGCGGTCCAGCCGGTCAAGCTCCTGGTGGCTGCCGTCGGGCAGCAGCACCAGGGTGGCCCCCTGGCACAGCGTGCTCCACACCTCCTGGAAGGAGACGTCGAAGCTGATCGAGGCGAACTGCAGCACCCGGGCGGCGGGCCGGCTGGCGGCCGTGGCGCGGGTCAGCTGCCACTGCACCAGGTTGTCGGCGGCGCGCCAGGTCTGGGCGACGCCCTTGGGCTGCCCGGTCGAGCCGGAGGTGTAGAGGACGTAGGCCAGCTGCTCGGGCAGCCGGGCGACCGCGGGGTCCTCGACCGGCGCGCCGGCCCAGGCCGCGGAGTCGGCATCGAGGCAGAGCACCGGCAGCGAGCCGAGCGCGGGGGCCAGCGCCGCCCGGGTGCCGCTGTCGGTGAGCAGCAGCGACGGCCGGCTGTCGGCCAGCACGAAGCCCAGCCGCTGCGCCGGGTAGCTGGCATCCAGGGGCAGGTACGCCCCACCGGCCTTGAGCACTGCGGCCAGCGCGATGATCAGCTCGGGGCAGCGCGGCAGGCACACGGCGACCACCGCGTCCGGCCCGACACCGCGGCTGCGCAGGTGGTGGGCCAGCTGGTTGGCGGCGGTGTCGAGCTGGGCGTAGGTCAGCGTCCGGCCGCCGGACTCCACGGCAGGAGCGTCCGGGGCGGCGGCGACCTGGGCGCCGAACAGCTCGGCGATGGTGTGCTGCACCGTCCGGTCGGTGGCGTTCCAGTCGTGCACCAGCCGCCGGCGCTCGGCGTCGTCCACCAGGGCCAGCGTCCCGGCCGGCTCGGCGGGCTGGCGGGCCAGCTCCGCCAGCGCCTGGCGCAGGTACCCGGCGATCCGGCCGGCGGTCTCCGCGCCGAACAGCCCGCTGGCGTACTCCAGGGTCCCGACGATCCGGTCGCCGGCCTCGCCCAGGGACAGCGTCAGGTCGTACTTGGCCACGGTGCTGGGCGAGCCGAGCGCCTGGACGTCGAGGCCCGGCAGCTCCAGGGCGGCGTTCTCGGTGTTCTGCCAGGCGAACAGCACTCCGAACACCGGGGCGTGCGCCAGGCTGCGGGCCGGGTTGACCAGCTCCACCACCTGCTCGAACGGCAGGTCCTGATGCTCCAGCGCGGCCAGGGTCACCCCGCGCACCCGGTCCAGCAGCTCGGCGCCGGTAGGGTCGCCGGCCACGTCGACCCGCAGCGCGAGGGTGTTGACGAAGAAGCCGATCAGGCCTTCCAGCTCGGCCCGCCGGCGGTTGGCGGTGGGTGTGCCGATCACCACCTCGTCCTGCCCGGACAGCCGGCTGAGCACCAGCGCCCAGCCGGCCAGCACGGTCATGAACAGGGTGCAGCCGCACCGCCGGCTCAGCGCCTGCAGCGCGGCGGTCAGCTCGGCGTCGAGCTCGACCGGCAGCTGCTCGCCGCGGTAGTCCTGCTCGGCGGGACGGGGGGCGTCGGTGGGCAGCTCCAGCAGCGCGGGCGCGCCGGCGAGCGCCCGCGTCCAGTACTCGCTCTGGGCGGCCAGCACCGGGCCGGAGAGCCACTCCCGCTGCCAGGCCGCGTAGTCGGCGTACTGCACCTGCAACGGCGGCAGCGGGTCCGCCTCGCCGCGCTGGCGGGCGGTATAGAGCAGGCCCAGCTCGCGGGCCAGCACGTCCATCGACCAGCCGTCGGACATCACGTGGTGCAGGGTGAGCAGCAGGACGTGCCGGTCCGGGGCGAGCGCCACCAGCCGGCCGCGGGCCAGCGGGCCCCAGGCCAGGTCGAACGGCGCGCTCGCCTCCTGCTGCCGGATGGCGGCCAGCTCCGCCGCGGCGTCGGCGCTGCCGGTGAGGTCCACCATCTGCAGGCCGAAGCCGGCGTCGGCCGGGTCGATCTGCTGGCTCAGCACGCCGGAGTCGCTGACCAGCCGGGTGCGCAGCGCCTCGTGCCGGGCCACCAGCGCGTCCAGGGCGCCTGCCAGCGCCGGCCGGTCCAGCGGGCCGTCCAGGCTGAACGCCTCGACCACGTGGTAGGCCTCGCTGCCACCCTCCAGCTGGGCCAGGAACCACAACCGCTGCTGGGCGAACGACGGCGCCAGCGGGCCGGTGCGGTCGACCGGCGGGATCGGGGGCAGCGCCGGGCTCGCCGGCGTATCGGCCAGCCGCTCGGCCAGCGCCGCCACGGTGGGCGCGGTGAACAGCGCGGTGGCCGGCGCCTCCCGGCCCAGCACGTCCTGGATCTTCGCCGCCGCTCGGGCCGCCAGCAGCGAATGCCCACCCAGGGCGAAGAAGTCGTCGTGGCGCCAGATCCGCTCGACCCCGAGCAGCTCGGCGAAGATCGCGGCCAGCGCGGTCTCCAGCGGCCCGACCGGCTCGGCCTGCTCACCCTGGACGTAGTCCCGCGCGTCGGGGGCGGGCAACGCCTGCCGGTCGACCTTGCCGTTGGGCGTGAGCGGCCACCCGGCCAGCCGCACGCAGGCGGCCGGCACCATGTGCCCGGGCAGCGCCTGGGCCAGCCAACTCCGCACCGCGGCGGCAGTCGGCTCGGCGGCAGTCGGCTGGGCGGCAGTCGGCTCCCCGGCTTCGGCGCCGGCTTCGGTCAGGTAGTAGGCCACCAGCTGCCGGTCCCCGCCGGGCGCCTCCCTCGGGACCACCACCGCCTCCCGGACCCCGGGACAGGCCGCCAGCCGCGCCTCGATCTCGCCGAGCTCGATCCGGAAGCCGCGCACCTTGACCTGGTGGTCGTTGCGGCCGAGGAACTCCAGGTCGCCGCTGGGCAGCCAGCGGGCCAGATCGCCGGTCCGGTACAGCCGCTCGCCCGGGGAGAAGGGGCTGGCCAGGAACCGCTCGGCGGTGAGCTCGGGACGGCCGAGGTAGCCGCGCGCCACCCCGGCGCCGCCGATGTACAGCTCCCCGGACGCCCCGTCGGCCACCGGCTGGCCGGCCTCGTCCAGCAGGTGGATCCGCACCCCGGGCAGCGGGCGGCCGATCGGCAGCCGGTCCTGCTCGACCGGCTCGGCCGGCAGCAGGTAGTGGGTGCTGTCGATGCAGGCCTCGGTGACGCCGTAGGCATGGACGATCCGCACCTGCGGCCCGCACAGCGCCCGCAGCCGTGCGGCGCTGGCCGCGGGCCACACGTCGGAGCCGCAGACCACCGTCCGCAGCGCCGGCAGCGGGATGCCGGAGTCCTGCCAGTGGTCCAGCAGCCCGGTCAGGACGGCGGGCACGAAGTCGGCGAAGCCGATCCCGGCACGGCGCATCAGCGCGTGCAGGCCGGCGCCGTCGAGCAGCAGCTCGGACGGGCAGAGCACCAGCCTGCCCCCGAAGCCGAGCGCCCGCACCAGGTCGGCGGTGAACACGTCGAAGGAGAAACCGGCCATCTGCAGGTGCGCCAGGCCCGGGCGCAGGTCCAGCTGCTGCTCCCAGGCGCCGGCGATGGCGGCCAGCTGGCCGTGCTCGACCAGCACCGCCTTGGGCTGGCCGGTGGAGCCCGAGGTGTAGATGCAGTAGGCCAGCTGCCCGCCGTCCGGGCCGGCGGCCTGCGGGTCCTCGGACGGCGCCCCGGCCCAGTCCTCGGCATCGACGAGCAGCACCCCGGTGTCGCCGGGCAGGGCCGGCCGCAGCGCGTCGGCGGTCACGGTGTCGGTGAGCAGCAGGCCCGGCTTGCTGTCGGCCAGCAGGTAGCGCAGCCGTTCGGTGGGGTAGCCCGGGTCCAGCGGCAGGTAGCCGCCACCGGCCTTGAGGACGGCGAGCACCGCCACGATGAGCCGCGGGGTGCGGGGCAGGCTGATCGCGACCAGGTCGTCCGGCCGGACGCCAAGGCCGCGCAGGTGGTGGGCCAGCTGGTTGGCTTGGGCGTTGAGCTGGCTGTAGGTCAGCTGCTCGGTTCCTGCTTCGACGGCGACGGAGTCCGGGCCGGCGGCGACCTGTGCGCAGAACAGCTGGAGAAAGGCGCGGGACTGCTCAGCTGCCGGCAAGGCCGATGCTCTCCTGTTCCGCCATCGCCTCGATCAAGCTCGCGGGGCGCATATCCGTCCAGTGCCGCTCGACGTGGTCCAGGCACTCCTGGCGGCTGCTGGCCGGCAGCGCGATCGTCCAGCCCGCTGGGACGCCGGCGAAGGCCGGCCAGAGCGCGTGCTGGGCTTCGCCGTTGACCACGACGAGGTACTGGGCGTCGGGGTCGTCGAAGGGTTTGCTCATCGTCGTACCCGGCGGCGAGCGGTGGAGAAGGCGCACGATGCACCGGTGGACGGTAGAGCCATGGCCGCGAGCATATCGGCTGAAATTCAACTGGCCAGTGAGTTCTCCTTTTCTCTCCAGATAGCAGTCGCAGACACCAGATCGCTCTCGCGGGAAACCTGCCCCGATGGTCGCGTTCGCGGAGATGTCTGCGGCTGCGCAAGGGCATTCGCGATCAGGACTGAGGCAATAGTCTCGCTCGTACCCTTTGAGCCGCCGCAGGACGCGGGGCCCGTGGAGGGGAATCCCGCTGCCGCGGTGTCAATTCAGTCGGCGTGAATTTCGATCTTCAACGCCTGTCGGTCCGACTGGTGCAGCTGGTCGGCGCCAGCCGCTGATCGGGGGGACTTGTCTGCCGTCGCATCTGCAGACATACTCGCCCCGCGCTCTGCCCCGGCGCTCGATTCGGGCAGGGCGCACACCTCAGCGACCCAGGGAGATGTTGGTGGCCACTGTCCCGGCGTGCGACGCCAGCGCCGGCGTCCGGGCCGGGCTGTGCCAGCGCCCGTCCGGCTCATGGTGAGGGTGCCGCTGCTGGTGCTCGCGGCGGGCCAGCGGTGCGGCAGCACGCTCGTGCAGCGGCTGCTGTCGTCCCATCCCGAGGTGCTGATCTGGGGCGAGCACGCCGGCCAGCTGCGGCAGATCCTCGCGGTGGGCGAGCGGCTGGGGAGCTGGACCGCGGAGCTCGGCCAGCTCGGCCGCCTGGGCTATGCGCGCTCGGGCCACCAGAGCTTCATGGCCAACATGACTCCGGAGGCGGCCCACATCGACGAGGCGGTGCGTGCCTTCACCAAGACCCTGTTCGCCGCGCCCGCCGCAGCCATGGGCCGGCCCATCTGGGGGTTCAAGGAGGTCCGCTACGGCCTGCCCGAGGCGGTCGCCCTGCACCGGCTGTTCCCCGGCTGCCGGGTGGTGCACATCGTCCGGGACCCGCGCGACATCCTGCGCAGCCTGGAGGTATGGGAGCGGGCAAACTGGTCCCGCAGCGACACCGAGGTGGCGGTAGGTGACTGGATCCGGGTCGCGGACAGCTTCTGGTCGGCAACGGCTGACCTGCCCCCGTGGGTGCTGCGGATGCGCTACGAGGACCTGATCGCAGACCCGATGCGCTGGTCGTCCCGGATTGCCGAGCACTGCGGCCTGGACGCGGACCTGTTCGATCCGGGAGTGTTCGACCGGCGGATCCATTCGATCGGCCTGGGCGGACGGACCCGCAGGGACCTCAAGGACTGGGCCGACCTGCCGGCCTCGCTGCGCGGCCTGCTCGACGGCGACGAGGTGCGCTCGGTGGCCGCGGCCTGCGGCTACGACCTCGATGGCGACCACGAGCTGGGCAGCGGTCAGGACCTTGGCAGCGGTCAGAACCTTGGCAGCGGCGACGTCGGCAGCGATCAGAACCTCAGCAGCGATCAGGACCTCAGCAGCGACGCGGGGAGTCGCGGATGACCACCGTCCCGGCGTGCAGCGTCATCATTCCCACCTACAACCGGGCCGATTTGCTGGCGCGGACGCTGGATTCGCTGGTCCGGCAGGATCTGCCCGCAGCGGATTTCGAGGTGCTGGTGGTCGATGACGGCTCCAGTGACCACACCGCTGAGCTGGCTGGGAGCTACCGCGACCGGCTGGCCTTGCGGTACTTCTTCCAGCCCGATGAGGGGTGGCGGGTGGCTCAGGCGCGCAATGTCGGCATCACCCATGCCCGCGGCGGGGTGTGCGTGATGGTGGACTCGGGGGTGCTGCTGCATTCCGGGTGCCTGCAGGCGCACCTGGCCAGCCATGAGCGGGCCGACGGCCCGGTCGCGGTCGTCGGCTACGTCTACGGCTTCGGGTCCGAGGGCCCCGAGGCGGCGGAGATGATCCGCACGCTGGACTTCACCGACCCGGACGCCAGCATCGAACGGATGCACGACACCGGACGGTGGATCGACGTCCGCGAGCCCTTCTACCTCAAGTACGCCGACGACTTCGCCGCGCTGCCCGCGCCGTGGATCGTCTACTGGACCTGCAACGTGTCGGCGCCGACCGAGCGGCTGCGGGCGGTCGGCGGGTTCGACGAGCAGATCCGCAGCTGGGGCGGCGAGGACCTGGAGCTGGCGTACCGGCTGCACCTGGACGGCGTCCGGTTCGTGCTCAACCGGGCGGCCAGCTCCATCCACTACCCGCACGGGTCGAGCCTGTCCGTCAGCATGGCCGGGGCGCGGGACGTGCACCGCTACGTCGCGCAGAAGCACGGCACGCCGATCATCCGGATGCTGCCGATGCTCGGCGGCGCGCTGAACTTCCTGACCTTCAACGACGTCGCGACCGCCCGCCGCCTGCCACGCTGCGAGGACTACCTGCGCGAGCAGGCAGTGACGCCGGGCCCGTGACCGTGGACGGGTATTTGCGCAGTCACCTGCCGGGCCGCGTCCGGCCGATATGCTGGCGGTGCCCTGCTCCCTGCCACCATCCGACGATTCCGGCCCTGAGCGTCGCGCGACCCGGACGATCCACCCCGAAAGGAACCGCCGGTCATGAAAGATGAGATTCGCCAGTTTCTCCTGCAGTCGCTGAAGGAGATGAATTACAGCACCGACGGAATCGACGACGACACGGTGCTGGGCCCGGCCGGCGCGGACCTGCAGTCATTGGCCCTGGCGGAGCTCGCGGTGCGGGTCGAGGACCAGTACGGCGTCCGGTTCAACGATGACGAGGCCGAGATGCTGGCGGGCATGACGGTCGGCGAGTTCGCCGAGCTGGTCGCCGACCGGACGCAGGCCAGCTCCGCGTCCTAGCCGCAGCCGTCGGGCCGTTTCCTGCTGGGCCGTGACCGGCTCCCGGGCAGAAGGGAATTCTGGGTGGCCAGAAGCATGGCGGTGACCGGGATCGGGCTGGTGAGCCCGGTCGGCACGTCGGCGGCCGAGGTGTTCGACGCGGCCTGTGAGGGCCGCTCGGGCGCCGTCCGGCCGGGTGAGGACCATCCGCTGCACGGCCTGGTCGACGTGGTGGCGTTCAGCCCGGAGATCGAGGCGACCAGCGTGCTGCCGGCCACCGAGGCACGGTTCGTCGACCGCGCCATCGTGATGGCGCTGCGCGCTGCCGAGGACGCGCTGGCCGATGCCGGCCTCGAGGTGGGCCGCAACGTCGCCCCCGACCGGATCGCGATCGTCGTCTCCGGCGTGGGCGGCCTCGGGCTGCTGGAGGAGCAGGTCCTGCAGTACGGGCGCAAGGGCAGGCTGGGCGTCAGCCCGTACCTGATGCCCGGCGTGCTGCCGAACATGGCCGCGGCCCGGATCGCGATCAAGTTCGGCATCCAGGGCTACACCTCCTCGGTCGGCACCGCGTGCGCGGCCGGCGCCCAATCGGTCGGTGAGGCGCTGCGCATCCTGCGCGCGGACGAGGCCGATGTGGTGCTCGCCGGCTGCAGCGAGGCGCCGCTGTTTCCGACCTTCGCCGCGGCGTTCGGCAACGCCCGCGCGCTGGCCCATGGCTGGGCCGAGCCGACAGACGCCAGCCGTCCCTTCGACCGCCGCCGCAACGGCCTGGTGCTCGGCGAGGGCGCCGGCATCCTGGTGCTCGAACGTCCCGAGCACGCCCGCGCGCGGGGCGCCCGCCGCTACGCCGACGTGCTGGGCTGGGCCGCGACCAACGATGCCTACCACCCGACCACCCCGCGGCCCGACGGATCCGCCGCGGCCCGGTGCATGAGCCAGGCGCTGCGCGATGCCGGCCTGGCGCCGGGCGATATCGGCTACCTCAACGCCCACGGCACCAGCACCAAGGCCGGCGACGCCGCCGAGCTGCTGGCGATCCGGACGGTGTACGGCGGCCCGGACACGCCGCCGGTGAGCTCGACCAAGGGCGTGACCGGGCACATGCTCGGCGCCTCGGGCGTGATCGAGGCCGCGATCGGCATCCTGGCGATGCAGCGCGGGTTGTTGCCGCCGACCCACAACCTGGAAGACCCCGATCCGGACACCGAGGTCGACCACATCCGCAAGGCGGCCCGGCCCGCCCAGGTGCAGGCGGTGCTGTCCAACTCCTTCGGCTTCGGCGGCCACAACGTCAGCCTGGTGCTGGGCAACCCGGGGCCGGACCCGGGCGCCGAGAAAAGCACCGCCTGATGGCCGACGCGGCCGAGCTGTACCGGACGGTCCGGTTGATCCGCCGGTTCGAGCAGCACGCCATCGAGCTGGTCCGCAGCGGTGTCATTCCCGGCGGCATCCATCCCTACATCGGCCAGGAGGCGATCGCCGCCGGGGTGTGCGCCGCGCTGCGGGCCGACGACATCATCACCAGCACCCACCGCGGGCACGGCCACGTGCTGGCCAAGGGCGCAGATCCGGTGCGGATGCTGGCCGAGCTGGCCGGACGGGAGACCGGGCTGAACCGCGGCCGGGGCGGGTCGATGCACGCCGCCGACGTCGGGGTCGGCGTCTACGGGGCGAACGCGATCGTCGGCGCGGCGGCCGCGATCGCCACCGGCGCGGCCTGGTGGCAGCGCCGGACCGGCTCCGACCGGGTCGCGGTCACCTTCTTCGGCGACGGAGCGGTGAACCAGGGCGTGCTGCTCGAAGCGCTCAACCTCGCCTCGCTGTGGCAGGCGCCGGTGCTGTTCGTCTGCGAGAACAACGGCTTCGCGACCTCGATGCGGGTGAGCCAGTCCACGGCCGGCTCCATTCCCGGCCGCGCCGAGGCGTTCGGCATCCCGGCCGAGACCGTCGACGGGCAGGATCCGGAGCTGGTGCTGGCCGCGGCGGAGACGGCGGTCAGCCGGGCCCGGGCCGGCGATGGGCCGACGTTCCTGGAGTGCCTGACCTACCGCTTCGACGCCCACCACACCTGGGAGCACAAGGCCCGGCCGCGGTACCGGACGGCCGAGGAGGTCGCCACCGGGTCGGCCCGCGATCCGCTGGAGATCCAGGGCGCCCGGGTGCCGGAGCAGGTCCGCGATCGGATCGACGCCGAGATCGAGTCGGTGCTGGAAGAGGCCGAGCGGTTCGTGGCCGACAGCCCCGACCCCGATCCGGCCGCGGCGCTGGACTACCTCTACGCCGACGGGCTGCGCGGCCGGGCCGGGGCCAGCTGATGCCGATCCTGTCCTTCCTGCGCGGGCTCAACCGGGCGCTGGCCGACGAGATGGAACGCGATCCGTCGGTGTGCGTGTTCGGCGAGGACATCGGGGTGGCGGTCAGCAACGTCACCACCGGCCTGCTCAAGCGCTTCGGCCCGGAGCGGGTGATCGACATGCCGATCTCCGAGCAGGGATTCACCAGCGTGGCCACCGGCGCCGCGATGGCCGGCGCCCGGCCGGTGATCGAGTTCCAGATCCCGTCGCTGCTCTACCTGGTGTTCGAGCAGATCGCCAACCAGGCGCACAAGTTCTCGCTGATGACCGGCGGCCAGCTCACGGTGCCGGTCACCTACGTGCTGCCGAGCTCGGGCTCGCGGCCGGGCTGGGCCGGGCAGCATTCCGACCATCCCTACAGCCTGTTCGCCCACGTCGGGATCAAGACGGTGGTGCCGGCGACGCCCTCGGACGCGTACGGCCTGCTGGTCAGCGCCATCCGCGACGACGATCCGGTGATCCTGTTCGCGCCCGCCGGGGCGGTCAGCCACAGCGCGGACGTCGACTTCGACTCGCTGGCGCCGATCCCGCTCGGCCAGGCCCGGATACACCGTCCGGGAACCGACGTGACAGTGGTCGCGATCGGCCATCTCGTACACGATGCGATCGCGCTCGCCGAGGAGCTGGCCGACTCGATCTCGGTGGAGGTGTTCGATCCCCGCACCCTGTACCCGTTCGACTGGGCGGGGCTGGCCGCGTCGCTGGAGCGCACCGGCCGCCTGGTGGTGATCGACGACTCGAACCGGACCTGCGGCATCGGCGGCGAGATCCTGGCCACCGCGGCCGAACAGATGCGGCTGGTGGCTCCGCCCAAGCGGATCACCCGGCCGGACGGCGCGGTGCTGCCGTTCGCCCGCGGCCTGGACCTGGCGGTGCAACCCAGCCGCGAGCAACTGCGCACCGCGATCGAAGCGGTCCTCAAGCACTCCTGAGGCCAGCGGACCGGCTGCGATGCGCGCGGGAGATTGACGCGCTGCGGGGGACTTGCTCTGATACGTCCATGTCGCTGCAGCCGGCCGAAAGCCGCATCCCCATACCGTTCGCCGGAACGGTGTCAGGCGAGGGCCCGCTGACCTGGGGAGAGAAGGCGCTCCTGCAGGACCAGCGCGAGACCGGCTGGGCGCTCAACGCCAGCGGCGCCCAGAACCTTGCCCCGGGCACCACGGTGGAGTCCCTGGCGGCCCGGCTGGGCGCGCTGATCAGCCAGCAGCCGGCGCTGCGGGTGCGGCTCGTGACCGATCCGCAGGGCGTCATCCGCCAACGGGTGGCCGACTCCGGCGAGGCTGCCCTCGAGGTGCTCGACTTCGCCGACTCCGACGACCCGGTCGAGGTCGCCCAGTACACCGAGCGGCTCTGGCAGGAGTGGCTGATCGCGCCCATCGACCACTACCGGGACTGGCCGGTCCGGATGGGGGTCGTCCGGCACCGCGGCGTGGCGAGGTACCAGGTGCTGTCGTTCAACCACCTGGTCATCGACGCCACCTCGATGACGTACCTGATGCCCGAGCTGGGGGTGGGCGACCCGCCCGCCGGGGCGGGCAGCACCACACCGATGAACATCCTGGAGCTCGCCGAGTACGAGCACACCGAGGCGGCCCAGCGGGTCAGCCGGCGGGCGATGCGCTTCTGGGAGTCGCAGCTGCGCGACATCCCGCCCCGCACCTTCGGCGAGCCGGTGCATCCCGAGGGCCGGCTGGGCAGCCGTTACTGGCACGGCCGGTTCGCCTCGCCGGCCGCCTACCAGGCGGTGCTGGCGATCGCGCAGCGCTCCGGCGGGGACGTCTCCCGGGTGATGTTCGGGGTGCTGGCCACCGCCCTGGGGCGCGCCATGGGCCATGACCGGTTGCGGGCCAAGGTCATTCTCAGCAACCGGTACCGGCCCGGCTTCTCCGAGATCATCGCTCCGCTCGCCCAGAACGCCATCGTCTCGGTCGATCTCACCAATGCCACGGTGGACGAGGTGATGGCCCGGGGCCGGCAGGCGCTGCTGGCCAGCGGCATGCACGCCTACTACGACCCGGACCACCTCAACGAGCTGATCGCCCGGCTGGACGCCGAGCGGGGCTACCCCGCCGAGGTGACCCTGCGGATGAACGACCGGCGGCGGGCGACCCAGCGCTGGGCCGCGGAGGAGGCGCGCGCGACCCGGGTCACCCCGGCCGACATCGAGGCCCGGCTGGGCGAGACCTTCTTCTCCTGGGACGGCACGCTGGACAGCTGTCACGACCAGGCGTTCGTCACGATCGAGGACTACCGCAGCACCTTCCATCTGCAACTGATCTTCGACATGGCCTGCTTCACCGAGAAGCAGGTCGAGGACTTCGTCTACGGCGTGGAGCAGGTGGCCATCGAGGCGGCCTTCAACCCGGACGCGCCGGCCGGCTGCGGCTGAGCCGGCTGCCCGCCACCGGCGGGTTTGACGTTCTGCCAGTGCCTTGCTCTGATACGTCCATGTCCGTGCAGCCAGTCGAGAGCCGAGTCGCCCTGCCGTTCTCCTCGACGGTTGCGGGCGCGGCGCCGCTGACCTGGGGGCAGAAGGCGGTGCTGCAGGACATCCGGGAGACCGGGTTCTCCCTCAACGCCAGCGGCGCCCAGGCGGTGGCCGAAGGCGCCACCGTCGAGAGCCTGGCAGCGCGGCTGAACAGCCTGGTCAGCCGGCACCCGGCGCTGCGGGTCCGGCTGGACACCGACGCCCAAGGCAAGGACAGCCAGGTGGTGGTGGGCTCCGGCGAGATCGCCGTCGAGGTGATGGACTTCGGCGCCGACGACGACCCTGACGAAGTCGGCAAGTACATCGACCAGCTCTGGCTGGACTGGTTGATGACACCCTTCGACCACTACCGCGACCTGCCCATCCGGTTCGGGGTGGTTCGGTACGACGGCGAGGCGATCTACCAGGTGCCCTGCTACAACCACCTGGTCATCGACGGCACGGCGATCACCCTGCTGATGTCGGAGTTCACCACCGGCGAGCTGGTCGGCGGCGGCATGCACCTGCTGGACCTCGTCGAGCGGGAGCGGACGCCGCAGGCGCTCAAGGCCAACGACCGGTCCCTGCACTACTGGGAGTCGAACCTGCGCGACATCCCGCCCCGGACCTTCGGTGAGACGATCCATGTCGACGGCCGGCAGGGCAAGCGCTTCTGGCATTCCCGCTTCAGCTCGCCCGCCGCCCACCTGGCGGTGCTGTCCATCGCCCGCCGGACCGGGATGGACACCTCGCGGGTGCTCTTCGCCATCATGGCGACCGCGCTCGGGCGAGCCGTGGGCCACAGCACGCTGACCGCCAAGGTCATCTCCAGCAACCGGTTCCGGCCGGGGCTGGCCGAGGTCATCGCTCCGATCGCCCAGAACTCCCTCGTCACCGTCGACCTCGCCGGCGCCACCGTGGAC
Source organism: Jatrophihabitans sp. (assembly GCF_036388195.1). Lineage (GTDB taxonomy): Bacteria > Actinomycetota > Actinomycetes > Mycobacteriales > Jatrophihabitantaceae > Jatrophihabitans_A. The sequence goes on from NZ_DASVSG010000065.1 coordinate 19,932, forward strand.
GAGGTGGTGGCACGGGGCCGGCGGGCCCTGCTGGCCGGCGGCATGCACGCCTACTACGACCCGGAGCGGCTCACCGAGCTGATGGCCCGGCTGGACGCCGAGCGCGGTTACCAGGCGCAGGTGAGCTGCCGGATCAACGACCGGCGGATGACCACCCGGCGGATGGTCGACGAGCAGGCGCGCACCGCCGAGGTCACCATGGACCAGATCATCCAGAAGCTGCCCGAGACCTGGTTCTCCTGGGACGGCACCCTGGACCACCTGCACGAGCAGGCCTTCATCACCGTCGAGGACCACGGAGACACCGTCCACCTGCAGCTGATCTTCGACATGGGCTGCTTCACCGAGGAGCAGATCGAGAACTTCGCCCACGGTGTGGAGCAGGTGGCCATCGAGGCGGCCTTCGACCCGGATGCGCCGGCCGGGTGCGGATGAGCCCGCCAATCCCAGCATATTGACGGGTGACTGCGCCGTACCGCAGGCTTACCCCGATCCCACCTCAGAACCCCGTCACGACAAGCCTTAAGTAGGTACATAGACGATGACCGTCGCCTCCGAGCTGCGGCAGTACCCGTTCCAGCCCTTCACCGGCGACCTCGACGAAGAACTCCTGCAGATGGTCGAGACGGACTCGGTCACCCGGGTGATCCTGCCCGACGGCCGGCCGTGCTGGCTGGTGCTCGGCTATGAGGACTGCTGCACGGTGCTGGCCGATCCGCGCTTCTCCCGGCTGATCTCGGGTGAGACCGCGGCGCCTGGCGCCGACGCCCCGCGCTCGCTGGTGATGGACGGCGCGCCGCACGCCTGCGTGCGCCGGGTGGCCAGCCGGGCGTTCACCGCCCGGCGGATGGACTCCTACCGGCCGCGGGTGCAGCGGCTGGTGGACCAGCTGGTCGACGCGATGATCGCCGGCGGCAAGCCCGCGGACCTGGTCAGCGGGCTGGTGGCGCCGCTGCCGATGCTGGTCGTGTGCGACGTGCTCGGCATCCCGGCCTCGGACCACCACCGATTCTACGGCTGGCTGGAAGGCATCAACTCGGTGGTCTCCTACGGCCTGGCCCAGGCGGTGGACTCCCAGCAGGCGCTGCGGGACTACCTGGGCGAGCAGCTGGTGGCCAAGCGCGCGGCGCCGGCCGACGACCTGCTCTCGATCTGGCTCGGCGAGCAGCAGTCCAGCGCGCTGACCGATGAGGAGCTGGTCGAGCTGGCCGTGGGGGTGCTGGTCGGCGGCATCGAGATCAACTCCACCAGCACCGGGCTGCGCGCGCTGTTCCAGCATCCGGAGCAGTTGGACAAGCTGCGGGCCGAGCCCGAGAAGCTGGCGGCCTCGGCGACCGATGAGATCCTGCGCTACACCACGGTGAGCGCGATGTTCCGGGTGGTGGTGATGGCCGGTGACATCGAGCTCGGCGGCGAGACCATCCGGGCCGGCGACTCGGTGATGGCCCTGCCGTGGTTCGGCAACCGCGACGGGCGGATCTACCCCGACCCCAATGTCTTCGACATCGAGCGGGTGCCGGGCTCACCGCACCTGACCTTCGGCTTCGGCCCGCACTACTGCCTGGGCGCCGCCCTGGGCAAGATGCAGATCGAGCTGTCGCTGGCCACCCTGCTACGGCGGCTGCCGAACCTGGCGCCGGCGATCCCGCTGGACGAGCTGCCCTGGCGACACGACCGGATCAACTGCGGCATCGCCTCGTTCCCGGTCACCTGGTAGACCCTGGTAGAACCACGGAGTACAGCTTCCGGCTGAGAGCTCGTTCGGCCGACCCGAACACGATCGCCGTGAACTAGCACTCACAAGCGCGAGGCCTCGGGCCCTGTCGTCCGGCAGGAAGTCCCGAGGCCCACTTCCGAGTCCACCGCGATGGCTCGGCTACGTGATCCATCATCCACGTAGCAGGGTTACCTAGGGGAGCGCCCCAGGGGGCAGCTCAGTAGTTGTCGACCGCGTTGACCCGATCCGGCCAGTAACGCTGCCCGGCCGCGGCCTGGTAGTGCGGCCACCGCGGCTCGTCGCCGGTCGGGTGATCGCCCAGCACGGTGACCCGCTGGCCGATGCGGATGTCGCGGTAGTCGTTGACCGCGTAGTGCTGGGTGACCCGGTTGTCCCAGATCGCCATGTCACCGGGCTGCCAGCGGTAGCGGCAGGTGAACTGCGGGCCCTCGGAGAACCGGAACAGGTACTCCAGGATCGCGTCGCTCTCGTTGCGGGTCAGCTGCGGGATGTGCGAGGTGAACAGCCGGTTGACATAGAGCGAGCGGCGGCCGGTCTCCGGATGCACCCGCACCACCGGGTGCTCGGCCCGGCTGGTGAACTCGTTGCCGATCCGGATCACGTGGATCGCGGTCAGCCCGTCCAGGAAGTCGCGCAGCGGCGCGGACAGCTCCTCGTACACCAGGTACTGGTTGGTGAACATGGTGTCGCCGCCGGTCGCCGGAACCTGCAGCAGCTGCAGCAGGGAGAACTGCGGCGGGCTCTGGTGGAAGGTCATGTCGGTGTGCCAGACGTCGACCCGGCCGCCGTCCTCGGAGTCGATGATCACGATCTCGGGATAGCCCTCGAGCCGGGGCAGGTACGGGTGCAGCTCGACCTCGCCGAAGCGCCGGCCCAGCGCGATGTGTGCCTCGGGGGTCAGGTCCGTCTGCCCCTTGAGGAAGACCACCTGGTGGTCCAGCAGCAGCCGGCGGATGCGGTCGAAGCCCTCGTCGGTCAGCGTGTTGAGGTCGACGCCGAAGATCTCGGCGCCCAGCGCTCCGGTCACCAGCCGGACCTCAGGCTCGATCGATGTGGTCACGTTGCTTCCTTCCCGACGCGGCGCGGCAGTGGTGTCTGCGCCCAGCGCATCCTTTCAGGTCCGGCAGCCGGCCACCAGCGCCTTGACTGCCTCGCAGGCGCCTTGACAGAATCCGCCGGTGCCCGGCTACCGCCGTTGGGGCTTAGGCGAACCTGAAAGGCTTTAGTTTCCATGGCGGTTGACGACCCGAACAGTAAGAACGCGCACGTCCGCCTCGACCAGCTGGTGGATCTGGCGACGCCGTTCGCGGTGCGTACCGCGGTCACCCTGCGCATTCCGGACCAGATCGCGGCCGGCGTGCGCCAGCTCGACGAGCTGGCCAAGGTCTGCGAGGCCGATCCAGGCGCGCTCGCCCGGCTGCTGCGCTACCTGGTCCACAAGGGCGTCTTCGACGAGGTCTCGCCGGAGGTGTTCGCGCTGACCGACGTCGGCGAGCTGCTGTGTGACCGCAGCGGTGGCGGCCGGGGCGCGTACCTCGACATGGACAGCCTCGGCACCCGCACCGACCTGGCCCTGATCGGCCTGCCGCACGCCATCCGGACCGGCGAGCCGAGCTACGCCACCGTGCACGGCCGCGACTACTGGGCCGACCTGGACGCCCGGCCGGCGATGCGGGCCTACTTCGACGAGCTGATGCTGAGCCAGCAGCTGTTCACCGCGCCCGAGGTGGCCGCGCTCTACCCCTGGCACGAGGTCGGCTCCGTCACCGACGTGGGCGGCGGCTCGGGCGGGTTGCTGGCCGAGCTGCTGGCAGCCCATCCGCACCTGCGCGGCACCCTGATCGACCGGGCGGAGCCGGTGGCGACGGCGGCGGGCAGGTTCGCCGACCGGGGTGTGGCCGACCGGGCCGAGGGCGTGGTGGGCGACTTCTTCAGCCCGCTGCCGTCCGGCGCGGACGTCTACGTGGTGTCCCGCGCGCTGACCGACTGGAGCGACCGGCACGCTGCCGCGATCCTGCGCCGCTGCGCCGAGGCGGCCGGGAGCACCGGCCGGGTGCTGGTCGTCGAGGTGCTGCCGACCGAGCCGTGGGTGCCGCACCTGTCGCCCTATGACCTGACCATGCTGGTGTCGGTCGGCGGCCGGGAACGTGGCGTGGACGATTTCGTCGCGCTGGCCGCCGAAGCCGATCTGGCGCTGCGCAAGACCTATTCCGGGACGGGCGGGCTCACGCTGCTGGAGTTCGGAGCGGCCTGATCCGCTTGCGGTTGAGCTCTGCCCGCGGTTGAGCGCTGTCCGCGGCTGGGACGGTCGAGCTGCCCGGTTCGCCGACGGGTCAGCTGAGTTCGAACGCGGCCAGGCAGAGGCAGCCCAGCTCCGGGTCGTAGTCGGCGGCCACCAGCAGGCCGGTTCCGGCGTCCAGCTCGTCCAGCACCTGCCACCAGAGTCCGGTGGTGGGCTGGTCCGGGGGCCCGACCGCGTCGCCGGGATGGCCGGGCCACACGGCGGCCAGCGCCCGGCTCACCACCAGCCGCCCCTCAGGATGGCCGCCTGCCAGCTCGGCGAGGTCTGCCTTCGCCTGCCTGGCGACCACGGAGGCTGCCAGATTCGGGCGCTGGACGAGACCCGCCAGCCGCGCCGTCCGCTGCGCCGGGTCGTTCAGGCCGCCCTCGAACAGCAGGGCGACCCCGCGGTGCTGCGCCGGCAGCCCCGTGCCGTCGCCGTAGGGCAGCGCGGCCTGCTCCAGCACGATCACCAGCGACCGGCCGCCCCCGCCGGCAGCGGGATAGTCCCGGACGATGCGCAGGGCGCTGAAGGCCGCCGCCGAGCCCTGGTCGGAGATCGCGAAGGACATCGGAGCGCCCGGGCAGACGTGGCTCAGATAGGTCGCGGTGGCCCGGCCGGGCTGCAGGTCATGGACCGAGTACGCCAGCACCAGCAGGCCCACCGGCTGATCGGCGGGCACCAGCGCGCCGATCAGCGCCTCGGCCATCTCGCCGTAGGACTGCCCCTGCTCCGGCGATACCGGCACCGGCAAAGCCTCCTCGCCCTCGGCCGGATAGGCCCGGACCAGGTCGGAGAGGTAGGCGCCGACCGCGGCGCGGTTGCCGGCATCGGCGAGGAAACCGGCCGGCCCGGCGAACGTCCGGCGCTCGGCCCGGACCAGCCGCGGGCCCAGCGGGCCAACCGCCGGCGCGCCGGGAACGGACACCCGGGTCTAGGCCGGGCGGTGGTGGCCGGCGACGAACGTCGCCAGGTCTCCGACGGTGTGGATCTGGTCCTGGTCCATCAGCTCGACGTCGATCTGGATGTCGAGCTGTTCCTCCAGCCGCAGCAGCAGCTCCAGCCCGAGCAGCGAGCTGACCATGAGCTCGTCCATCAGGCGCATGCCCTCGGTCACCGGCTCGTCGCGTTCGAGCAGCACGGCCAGCGTGTCGGTGGTGGCCTGGACCACCCGCTGCCGGACCTCAGGGTCCACGCCGGTCTCGGGTAATGCCATGTTGCCTCTCCTAGGTACTCGGTGCCCGAACTGTAGTCAGTGTTCGAACACCATGGCGGCGAAAGTGGCGCCATGGCCGGCGCCCACCGACGCGACCAGATAACGATCACCGGTCTGCAGCATCCCTCGCTGGCAGGCGGTCTGGTAGTTGAGGAATGCGTCCGCGCAGAATACGTGCCCGTTGCCGGCGATGTTGTCCAACAGCACTTTGTCCACTGGAAAACCCAGCAACCGGCACATCCGCTGCCAGGTGACCAGGTTGACGTTGTGCGGCAGGATCAGCCGCAGGTCGGCCAGCGTCAGGCCCGCCTCGGCCAACGCCTGGTGGATCACCTCCGCCAGCAGCGGCCGGTACTGCCGCTGGAACTCCTCGGCCGACACCCCGCCCGCCGTGTCGAACTCGCCGCGCTGCGAGCAGGCGTAGGCCAGCAGCCGGTCCCGGGCGCCGGTGGCGCTGACCAGACAGGCCGAGGATCCCTCGCTGAACAGCGACATCCCGGGCAGCAGCTGGGCATCGCGGGTGAACGCCTTCTCCCCGGTGAGCACCAGCGCGAGTGGTTCGGCGGCATCGGGGTCGGCAGTACCGGCCGCAGCGTCGGCGGCCAGCAGCCGGCCCGCCAGGTCGATCGCGAGCAACGAGCTGGCGCAGGACTGCTGGGTGACCGCGAAGGCCAGCGCGTGCTCCAGGCCGAGCAGGCGGCAGACCTCGGCCAGCGGGTTGAGCGGATGGGGCGCCACCGTCGGGAACGCCCGGGCCCAGAGCACGTAGCGGACCCGATGTTCCTGCCCGCGCAACGGCTCCAGCGCGGCGGCCGCGCCCAGCAGCAGATCGGTCAGCGAGATCGAGGGGTCCACGCAGACCGCGCCCAGGCCGTGGAACCGCCGGAACAGCTTGACCTCCATCTCGGTCAGCCCGAGCGTCTCGGCGACGTCTTCGACGGTGAGCCGGGCGGCCGGCTGGTAGGCCGCGACGGCGTCCAGGGCGGTCACCGTGGCAGGATACCGGCGTGGCTCGCTTCCTCATCGTGCCGCTTCCGCTCACCGGTCACCTCAATGCCGCGCTGGCGCTCGGCCAGGCGCTGGCCGCGAGCGGTCATCACGTCGCCTGGTGCGGGGCCGAGACCGATCTGCGGCCGCTGGTGGGCCCGAATGCCGAGATCTACCCGACGGGCAAACGCTATTACCGCCAGGACACCGGCCGCGGGCTGGAGGCCGCCCGGACGCTCTGGACCGGCTACCTGATCCCGTTGAACCGGTTCATCCTCGACCCGGCCGACGCCGCGGTGGCCGAGTACCGGCCCGATGTCGTCGTGGTGGACCAGTACGCGGTGGCCGCCGGGCTGGCAGCGCACCGGCGCGGGGTGCGGTGGGCCAGCCTGTGCACCGGCGCGATGGAGCTGACCCCGCCCAGCTGGGAACTGCCCGGCCACCAGGAATGGGTCGCCGAGCAGCTGGCCCGGATCTGGGCGAAGGCCGGCCTGCCGGTGGACCCGGCGATCGACCTGCGGTTCTCGCCGTACCTGGTGCTCGCCCTGACCAGCTCGGCGCTGGTCGGGACGGCACCGTTGCCGCCGCAGTGCAGGCTGGTCGGCCCGGTGCTGGGGAAGCGCCCGAACGATCCCGCCTTTGCCTGGCAGGACTGGGATTCCGGCCGCCGGCACGTGCTGATCACGGTGGGCACCCTGGCCGAACACCTGGCCCGCGACTTCTACGCGCGGATGCTCGCAGCGCTCGCTCCGCTGGCCGCCCAGGTGCAGCCGGTGCTCGTCGCGCCCGCCGGGGCGGTGCCCGATCCGCCCGACTGGTTGCTGACCGCCACCCGGGTGCCGATGCTGGAACTGCTTCCCGAGCTCGATGCGGTGGTCTGCCACGGCGGGATGGGCACCGTCACCGAGGCGCTGGCTCAGGGCGTGCCGCTGGTGGTGGCGCCGATCCGCCACGATCAGCCGGCGGTGGCGGCGCAGGTGGCCGGGGCCGGCGCCGGCATCGCCGTCTCGTTCTCCTCGGCGAGCGCCGCCGACCTCACCAGCGCGGTGACCGCGGTGCTCACCGAGCCGGCATACCGGGCCGCCGCGCGCCGGGTCGCCGAGTCCTTCACCGCGGCCGGTGGCGGCGCCGCCGCGGTGGCCGAGCTCGCGGCGTTGGCGGCCGGCGGCTGACCCAAGCGCGCTACGCTGCCGTTGATGGACGAGCCCACCCTGCTGTCCGGCACGCCGGCGATCGCACCGGGCTGCGTCGCGCTCACCTTCGACGACGGTCCCGGGCCCGCGTCCGCCGGGCTCGCGCGGCTGCTGCGCGACGAGGGCGTGCCCGCGACCTTCTTCGTGCTGGGCGAGAGCATCGAGCGCTACGGCCCGGTGCTGCGCGCCTATGCCGAGTGCGGGCACACCATCGGGCTGCACGGCGAGGACCACCGGCCGTTCAGCTCCGTCCAGCTGGCTCAGGACCAGCTGGACAGCTGCCGGCGCCGCGTCGAGCACCACCTGGGGCAGGGCTATCTGGGCGCCAATATCTGGTACCGGCCGCCCTACGGGATGGCCGACATACCGGTGCCCGGCTATGCCGGCCCGGTCGGCTGGCACGCCCACGGCCGGGACTGGAACATCACCTACCGCCGGAACACCGGCGATCCCGAGCAGCCGCCCCCGACGATCGCCGACTGTGTCGATGCCATCGTCGGGGCCCTGCAGCGGTCCGGTGGTGGGATCGTCCTGCTGCACGACTTCGCCCCGTACAGCGAATTCTCCGCCGACGGCCTCACCGAGGCTGATCTGGATCTGCGGGCCGTCGACATCACCGCGCTGCTGCTGCAGCGGTTACGGGCCGCCGGGTTCTCGCTGGTGGGCCTGCCCGACCCGGTGCCGGTGGCTGACTGACGGTCCTGTCATGGCCGGGCGACGGGTGGGTAGTTCGCGCCCTGCCGGCCAGCGCCGCGGTGTTAGTGTGTCGGGCGTGATCGCGCCGTCCGCCGAGGATTTCCAGTGGGCGCGGCAGAAACGCGCCACGGTGCGGGCGGCCGGCGGTGTCCTGGACCTGGTGCTGCCGCTGCGGGTCGGCGGCACCGGCTTGCCGCTGTTCTGCGCCCACCCGATCGTCGGCCTGAGCTGGTGCTACCGCGCGCTGCTGCCGCACGTCGGCGAACAGCACCCGGTCTATGGCCTGCAGCCGCGGGGCCTCCGCCGGCCCGAGCCGCTGCCGGCCAGCATGGGCGAGATGGCCCGTGATTACGCCGACCAGATCCGGATGACCCAGCCCGACGGGCCCTATCACCTGCTCGGCTGGTCGCTGGGGGGCAATATCGCCTTCGCCGTCGCCGAGGAACTGGAGCGGCGCGGCGCCGAGGTCGGCCTGCTGGCGATCCTGGACGCGTCCCCGACCATCCCGGACTCGCTGACCTCCCACGACCGCAACGCGTGGCTGCTGTACAACTTCGTGCTCGACGAGTTCGGCTACGACCCGGCGCTGGTCGCCGACGAGCCCGACCCCGAGGAGAAGCTGCTCGAACTCGTCCGGCGCCGGCCGGGCCTGGGCCTCGACGAGTGGGACGAGTGGCGCACCCGCGCGCTGCTGCGGGTGATCCGCAACAACGTCGCAGTGGCGCGGGGCTACCGGATGGACCAGGTCGACTGCCCGGTGCTGTTCTTCTCCGCGACCCGGATGGCACGTCCGTTGGAGCAGAAGCTGGCGGACTGGCAGCCCTTCATCAAGCGACCGATCGAGGTGGTCGAGGTGGACTGCCTGCACCGGTACCTGCTGTTGCCGCAGCCGCTCTCGGTGATCGGGCCTGCGGTGACCGAGCGGCTGGCCCGCTCCGCCGTGCCGGCTGGCTAGCGCACACCCTCGCCGCGCTCGACCGGATGTGCGCTTGCGGCTGGTTTGTCACTTCGCTCCGCTCCTCGCTGCGATGCCCACCCCGCTGGTTTCGTTCTGGCAACTGCCCTTGTCCGGTGACTGCACTGGGGTAACCTCGCCTGGTGCCCGACCCGGTCGTCGGCCCGTCGAAGCACGAGGAGGCTCGATGATCGAGGCCACTGGCCTGCGCAAGACGTACCAGCGCGGACACGGCCGCAAGGCGACCACCGTCGAGGCGGTGCGCGGCGTCGACTTCGCCGTCGAGCGCGGCGAGATCTTCGGCTTCCTCGGCCCCAACGGCGCGGGCAAGTCGACCACCCTGCGGATGCTGTCCACGCTGCTGCGTCCCGACGGCGGCGAGGCCCGCATCGCCGGCGCCGACCTGCTGCGGGACCCGGCCAAGGTGCGCAACAACATCGGCTACGTCGGCCAGGCCAGCGGCACCTACGAGCAGTCCAACGCCCGGCGCGAACTGGTGCTCCAGGCGCGGATGCACGGCCTGCCGAAGTCCACCGCGCTGACCCTGTGCGAGGCGGCCGTCAAGGCCTTCCAGCTCGGCGACTTCGCCGACCGCGAGATCAAGACCTACTCCGGCGGCCAGCGGCGGCGGCTCGACATCGCGCTCGGCGTCATCCACTCGCCCAAGGTGATGTTCCTGGACGAGCCGACCGCCGGGCTCGACCCACCGAGCCGCGCCCGGATGTGGCAGGAGGTGCGCCGGCTGCGCGACGAGGGCATGACGATCTTCCTGACCACGCACTACCTGGACGAGGCCGACGCGCTGTGCGACCGCATCTCGATCATCGACGGCGGCCTGATCGTGGCCGAGGGAACCCCGACGGCGCTCAAGCGGGAGATCTCCGGCGATGTGGTCGTGCTCGACATGGCCGCTGCCGACACGGCCGGGGTGGTGGACCCGAACCTCGTGATGGAGGCGGAGAAACTGCTGGGTGAGGAGCCCTACGTCAGCAGCACCGAGGTGATCGACGGGACGATCCGGATGTACGTCGACAGCAGCGCGACCGCGATCCCGCACCTGATGCGCACCTTGCTGGACAACGGCATCGACCCCGGCTCCGTCGAGGCGCGCCGGCCCAGCCTGGACGATGTGTTCCTGGCCAAGACCGGCCGCTCGCTCGAGGAATGACCGGGCTTGCGCCGGGGATCACCCAGCACCGCGCGGAATCGACTGATGAGAGAGCTGAAAGAGGGCGGCAGTGAAACTTCTCCGTGACACCTGGCTGATCTACCAGCAGGAGTCCAGCCTGCTGCTGCGCAGCAAGACCATGATCCTGTTCAGCCTGGCGCAGCCGATCAGTTACCTGGTGCTGTTCGCCCCGTTCCTCAAGACCACCCTGGCAGGTCAGGGAGCCGACAGCTACGCCGCCGCGTACCGGATCTACGTGCCCGGCCTGCTGGTGGCGATGGGCCTGTTCGGTGGCCTGTTCGCCGGCTACGGCCTGCTCCAGGCGATCCGCGCCGGCATCATCGAGCGGTGCCGGGTCACCCCGATCAGCCGGATCGGGCTGCTGCTCGGCCGGGCGCTGATGCACGTGACGCTGATCCTCTCCCAGGGCGTCATCATCACCCTCGCGGCGATTCCGTTGGGCCTGCGGGTGCAGCCGCTGGCCTTGCTGGCCGCCTACGGAATGCTGGCGATGATGGCCCTGATGGCCACCTCGATCTCCTACGACCTCGCGCTGATGGTGCGGGATCAGAACACCCTCGGCATGATGGTGCAGACCACGAGCCAGCCGATCTCGCTGCTGGCAGGTGTGCTGATCCCGCTCTCGCTGGCCCCGCTGTGGATCCAGATCGTCGCCCTGGGCAATCCCTTCGCCTGGGCCACCGACGGCATCCGGGCGCTGTTCACCGGGCACCCCGGCGACGACGTGGTCTGGCAGGGCGCGCTGATCATCACCGCGCTGGCCGCGATCAGCGTGGTGCTGTCCTCGAAGCTGTTCAACCGCAAGATCGCCTGAGCCGGTGGATCCGACGAACCTCCGGGCGATCCTGACCCAGGACGAGCAGGTCGGGGCGGGCAACGTGCTGCTCCGGCTGGCCGAGCACGGGGCCGATCCGGACCTGCCCCGGGTGAGCTTCGACCGCGACGTCGACGGCATCGCAGCGTGGACGCCGCTGTCGCTGGCCATGCTCACCGAGCGGGCCGCCGCCCGGGCGCACTGGTTCAGCCGGCGCGGGATCGGCCGGCGGGATCCGGTCGCGGTCTACGTGACCTCGGCGGCCGACGTGTTCCTGAACTACTTCGCCCTGACCTGGCTGGGCGCGATCCCGGCGCTGCTCAACGGCAGCATGCCGATCGAGGTCGCGGCCGAATTCATCCGCCGGCTCCGGGGCGTCGGGGTGGTCACCGACGCCGACCACGCGGCGCTGCGCGAGCACGACCTGGGCGTGCCCATCCTCGGCGATGCCAGCGAGACCGGCACCGGCGACCCGCGGCTGGCGCCGCCGCACTACCGGCACCACGCGCAGGACCCGATCGCGATCACGCACTCCTCCGGCACCACCCGCACCCCGGCCGCGATCGTGCACTCCCACCACGGGCTGTTCGCCGCGGTGCGGGCGGTCCGGCTCACCGAGGCGCGCCCGTACGGCGAGGTGCGGGAGCTGTCGGCGCTGCCGGCCGCGCACACCGCCGGCATCATCACCATGAACCAGGCGCTGTGCAACAGCTACCAGCTGCTGTGCCTGAGCGCGCAGGGCGGGCAGTTCCAGCGCAGCGGCGAGGCGGTCCTCGACGCCATCGAGCGCTGGCGCCCGACCGGGGTGTTCGGCTTCGCCGTGACCTGGTCGGAGCTGGCCCGCTACGACCTGGGCGCCCGGGACCTCAGCTCGGTGCGCAACTGGTCCTCCACCGGCGACTGCGCGCACGAGTCGCACATCCGCCGGCTGGTGGCCGCCGGCAGCCACCAGATCTTCCGCCGCGGCGAGGGCGTGGTCACCGTCCCCGGCTCGAAGTTCATCGACACCCTCGGCTCGACCGAGATGGGCCACGCCGCGTTCTACATGACCCACCGGCTGGGCAGCGACCGCTACGACCGGTGCGTCGGCAAGCCCTATCCGTTCGCCGAGGTGGCACTGCTGGACGTCGAGACCGGCGCCGAGGTCCCGGACGGCCAGGTCGGCCACCTCGGCCTCAAGTCCCCGACCCTGGCGCTGGGGTACTGGAACGACTCGGTCAACACCTTCCGCACCAGGCTGAACGGCTACTACCTGACCGGTGACCTGCTCTACCGCGACGCCGAGGGCTACTACTACCACGTCGACCGCGCCAGCGACGCGCTCGAGCTGACCGACGGCGACTGGCTCTACACCGCGCTGTCGGAGGAGCGCATCCTCAAGCACTGCGCCGACGTCCGCGACTGCAGCGTGATCGCCGCGCGCGAGGACGACGGCAGCGTCGTCACCCAGGTGCTGCTGGTGCTCGCCGAGCATGCCGATCCGGCGCTGGAGCGCGAGCCCCAGGTCCGCGCCGCGCTCGGCGAGCCGGTGGCCCGGACGCTGCAGCGGGTGATGACGATCCCCGACGACGGGGTGGTGATGGGACCGACCGGCAAGGTCCGCAAGTTCCTGATGCGCCAGCAGTTGCTGGCCGGCACCGGCGCGGGCTGATGACCCGGCCTCGGCCCCGGCTTCGGCCTTGCGCCCACACGCCGGCCGTGACATTCTCGCTCGGCGCGCCGGACCGCTCGGCGTCGACACCTCCTGTAATTCGCGGCGCAGCCGCTCTATGCCGTGCCGGAGTGGACTGATGGCTGATACGGACAGCGCCCGGGTGTATGCGGTCGTGATCAATTCTGAGGAGCAGTACTCGATCTGGCCTGCGCACCGCGAAGTCCCGGACGGCTGGACCCGCGACGGCTTCACCGGCAGCGAGGACGACTGCCTGGCCCACATCGACGAGCACTGGACCGATATGCGCCCGTTGTCGCTGCGTAACTGGATTCGTGACCACGAGCGCACCGGCACGAGCTGACTTGTTCGCGACGGTATTAGCGGTATGACTGCGGCGGGTTCGAATGCGGCCGTCACGATGCAGTCACCAGAGTGGTACCCGGCGCTGCCTGCCCAGCACGGGATGCTGCTGAGCACCCTGCGCCAGCCCGGCGACGGCGTGGACGTCCTGCAGATCACCCTGGACTGGGCCGAGCCGCTGCGGGCCGAGCCCTTCGAAGCCGCCTGGCGGGAGGTGGTCCGGCGCAACCCCGTGCTGCGCACCGGCTTCGCGCTGCACGACGAGCACGGGCTTATCCAGGTCGTCGACCCGGCCGGCCCGGTCGACATCCGCTGGCCCCAGCTGCCGGCCGCACCGGTCACCGGCGCAGATCCGGAGTTCGAGGCCTTCCTGCGCGCGGACCGGCGCGAGCCCTTCGACCCGGCCCGGCCGCCGCTGATCCGGTTGAGCATCCTGTGCCGGCCGGTGGCCGGCCAGGTTGTCGCGCACCGCGCCGTGATCACCTTTCATCACGCGCTGCTCGACGGGCGATCGATGCGACTGCTGGTCGAGGAGCTGTCCCGGGCCTACGCCGCGGGGTTGGCCGGGCAGGCCGCGGCGCCGCCGCCGCGCCCGCCGTTCTCGGAGTTCGTCAGGTGGTGGCAGATGGCTGACCAGCCCGGCGCGGAGCAGTTCTGGACCTCCTACCTTGCCGACGCCGTGCTGCCGCGCGCGCTGCCCGGCTACCTCGGCGTCCGCCCGAATGCCCCGGCCGAGCCGAGAAAGCTGGAGACGGTGCTCTCGCGCGCCGAGTCCGACCGCATCGCCGAGACCGGCCGGCAGCTCGGCCTGAGCTCCAGCTGCATGCTCACCGCGGCGTGGGCGTTGCTGCGCGCCCGGTACGGCGGTGTCGAGGACATCGTGCTGGCGGTGACCCGGTCCTGCCGGCACGCCAGCATCCCGGATGCCGACCAGGTGATGGGGCTGATGATCAACACGGTGCCGCTGCGGGTGCGCATCGACCCCCGGTGGTCGGTGGCCGAGCTGCTGGCCGCGGTGGACTCCGACATCACCGCGATCCGGGAGCACCAGCGCACCCCGATGGCCTCGATCCTGAGCTGGGCCGGGCTGGCGGTGGACACCGCGCTGGTCGACAACCTGATGATGTTCGACCGGTGCCGGCTGCAGACCGGGCTGGACACCGGGCCGGCCGGGCCGGTGGCTGCCCGGGTGGACCGGCTGCCGTCCTATCCGCTGACCATCTGCGGCTACTCCGAGCCCGAGCTGCACCTCGGGATGGTCTGGGACGGCGAGCGCTTCGCCGACGGCTCCGCCGAGCGGATGCTGGCCCAGCTGCGGTCCACCCTGATCGAGTTCGCCACCGCGCCGTCGCGGCCGCTGGCCGACCTGGCGCTGGCCGCCGGCGCCGTGGCCGATGCCGAGGCCGAGCAGCTGGCGCGGTGGAACCACACCGACGCCGACTACCCCCGCGCTGCCACGGTGCCCGGGTTGTTCGCCGCCCAGGTTGCCAGCCGGCCGGACGCGCCGGCGCTGGAGGCGCCGGAGGGCTCCTGGACCTATGCCGAGCTGGACCGGCGCAGCACCGAGCTCGCCTGGGGGCTGCGGGACCGCGGGGTGAGCCTGGACACCCCGGTCGCGGTGGCGCTGCCGCGGAGCGCCGACCTGATCGCCACCCTGCTGGGCGTGCTCAAGGCCGGCGGCGCCTACCTGCCGATCGATCCGAGCAGCCCGTCGGCCCGGGTGGCCACCATGCTGGCCGGCGCCCGGCTGGTGGTGGTCGCCGGCCAGGCCCCGCTGCCGGAGGTCGAGGGTGTGGAGGTCGTCCAGCTGGCCGAGCTGGCGTCCGGGAAGGGTGACCCGCTGCCCGCGGACCTCGCGCATCCGGAGAGCCTGGCCTATCTGAGCTTCACCTCCGGATCGACCGGCGTGCCCAAGGGCGTCGCGGTGCCGCACCGGGCCGTGGTCCGGCTGGTCAGCGGGCCCACGTTCGCCACCCTCGGCCCTGGCCAGCGGGTGCTGCAGCTGGCACCGGTGGCCTTCGACGCGTCCACCCTGGAGATCTGGGGCGCGCTGCTGACCGGCGCCACGCTCGTGGTCGCGCCACCCCCGCCGCTCGGCCTGCCCGAGATCGCCTCGCTGCTGCGGACGTCCGACGTGAGCGTCGCCTGGCTCACGGCCGGGCTGTTCCACCAGCTGGTCGAGCTCGACGCCGGCGCGCTGGCCGGCATCGGCCAGCTGCTGGCCGGCGGCGACGTCCTCAATCCCGACGCGGTCCGCCTCGCGCTCGGCGTGCGGAACGGCAAGCCACTGGTCAACGGCTATGGCCCGACGGAGAACACCACCTTCACCACCTGCCACGTGATGACCGACCCGGCGCAGGTGGGCGCGACGGTGCCGATCGGCCGGCCGATCCAGCACACAGCAGTGCAGATCCTGGACGAGAACCTGCGCCCGACGCCGATCGGGGTGGTCGGCGAGCTGTACACCGGCGGCGACGGCCTGGCTCGTGGCTACCGGGGGAACGCCGCGGCGACCGCACGTGCCTTCGTACCTGACCCGGACGGGCACGGCGCCCGGCTGTACCGCACCGGCGACCTCGCGCGCTGGCGTGCCGACGGGGTGCTGGAGTTCCTCGGGCGGGTCGATGACCAGGTCAAGGTGCGCGGCTTCCGGGTGGAGCCCGGCGAGGTCGAGGCGGTGCTGCGCTCCTTCCCCGGGGTCCGCGAGGCGGTCGTGGTCACCCGGGGCGACGGCGCCGGGCGGCACCTGGCCGGGTACGTGACCCCGGCCGACGGCGTGGACCCCAGCACCCTGCGACCGGCGCTGCTGCGGGACTTCCTGGCCTACCGGCTGCCGGAGTACCTGGTGCCGGCCGGCTTCGCGGTGCTCGAACGCTTTCCGCTGAATGCCAACGGCAAGGTCGACCGGGCGGCGCTGCCCGCGCCGGAACGGGAGTCGGGCAGGCCGGCGAGCCCGGCCCGGAGCGAGACCGAGCGTCGGCTGGCCGAGGTCTGGCAGCTGCTGCTGGAGGTCCAGGACATCGGCCGCGACGACAACTTCTTCGCCCTCGGCGGCAATTCGCTGTCCGCGGCCCGGCTGATGTTCCGGATCAGGGAGGTGTTCGGCGCGGAGCTGCCGATGGGCTCCTTCTACGCAGCGCCGTCGCTGTCGGCGTGCGCCACCGCCATCGATGCCGCCGTCCGGGAGGTGGCCGTCGGCGGCGACGCTCCGGACCGGCCTGCCGGGGACGCCGTGGCCGCCGTCCGGCCGGCGGCTGCGCCGGGCGCCATCGGCCGGCGGTCCCGGGCCGAATTCCGGGTGCGGGACGAGGCAGCTGCCGGCCCGGTGGATGCCTCGAACGGGGCGGGCACTGCGACCACGACCACTGCGACCACGGCGACTGCGACCACGGCCCCCGCGCCACCGGCCGCTGCCCCCGCGACCAGCGGAATCGCCCGCCGGGACCGGAGCGCGTTCCGGCGTGAGGCGCCGCCGTCCGACGCCGGCCGCCCCGCCGGGCTGGCGCCGCATCTGGTGCCGATGACCGAGGACTGGGCGCTGTGGCGCAACCTGTGCCTGCGTGCGGCGGGCTTTCCGCTCGACCTGCTGAGCGCGCTGGGTGACCCGGCGCTCGCCGACGCGGCCGACGCCGCCATAGCAGCCAGGACCGGGGCCCAGACCGACGCCGCCGAGCTGGAGCGGGCGGAGGCGGCCTACACCGCCGAGTTCTCCGCGGCCGTCCGGCGGCTCGGGATCGCGCTGCACGAGGCGGCCAGCCTGCCCGCGCTGCGCGAGGCGGTGGCCTGGCAGAACCGGCACGCCCTGTCGACCGGCATCGACGCGCTGGTCCGGCGCGGTCCGGAGCCCGCCATCCGCAATACCAAGCACCGGCAGCACGAGGCGCTGGTGGCCAGCTACCTGCAGCGCTACTGCGCCAAGAACGACACCATCGGGTTCTTCGGGCCGGTGGGCCTGTCCGAGTTCGACGACGGCGCCGGGATCAGGATCGAGCACGATCCCTCGGCCGGCCTGGTGCGCGAGCGGATCACCTACCTGGAGGGCTGGTCCGTCCGCGCCATCATGGCCGAGCACGCCGAGGCGCTGCGGCCCTGGCTGGTGCCGCGCCGGATGCCCTTCCTGGCGGTCGAGGGCAGCCTGCTGCGGCTGCCGCTGGCGCCGCCGGTGCCGCTGTCCCCGGCCGAGGCGGCGGTGCTGCACGCCTGCGACGGGATCCGTACCGCGAACGAGGTCGCGGACGTGGTGCTCGCCGACCCCGCGGCCGGGCTCGACGAGGTCGCCGACGTGTTCACGGTGCTGGCCCGGCTGGCCGAGAGCCACCGGGTGGTCTGGCAGGTCGACGTGGCGCCGCAGGACATCCGGCCCGAGCGCTCGATGCGCGCGGTGCTGGCCCGGGTGACCGACCCGAGCGTCCGGGCCCCGGCCGAGGCCGCGCTGGATGCGCTGACCGCCAGCCGGGACGCCCTCGCCGCGGCCGCCGGCGACCCGGAACGGGTGGTGACCGCGATGGCCGAGTTGGAGACCACCTTCACCCGGTTCGCCAAGGTCGCGCCGACCCGCCGGGCCGGCGCCCTGTACGCCGGGCGGACCCTGGTCTACGAGGAGTGCCTGCGCGCCGACACCGTCCGGTTCGGCGCGGACGTCCTCGACGGGGCGCGGGACGCGCTGGGGCTGGTGCTCGACAGCGCCCGGTGGTTCACCGCGGTCTGTGGCGCCCTGTACGCCCGTAGGTTCTCCGAGATCTTCCACGAGCGGTCGGCCGCCCTGGGTACCGCCTCCGTGGGGTTCGCCGACTTCTGGCTGCTGGCCAACGACGCGCTGTTCGAGCAGCCGTTGCAGCTGATCGAGCCGGCGGTGCGCGGGTTGCAACAGCGCTGGGCGACGATCCTGCAGTTACCGGTTGACGAGTCTGCGGGCCAGCGCCGGGTCCAGCGGCACTCGGCGGACCTGCGCGCGGCGGTGGCGGCTGCGTTCCCGCCCCAGCCCCGGGTCTGGCCGATGGCCGTCCACCACAGTCCCGACCTGATGATCGCCGGCCCGGACGCGGCCGCGGGCGGCCGGTTCAGCTGGGTGCTCGGCGAGATCCACCCGAGCATCGTCACCACCCGCTATGCCACCTGGCTGGAGTTCCACTCCGACCCCGACGCCATCCGGGCGGCGATGCGCCACGACCTGGGCGGCAGGGCGGTGTTCATCGCCGAGACCGCCGAGGAGGGCGGGGTCAGCTCCCGGCTGTCCAACATCCTGGCCTCCGAGGGCGATCTGCGGCTGGTCTTCGCGCACGACTCGTGCGGCTACGACCCGCGTGCCATCCTGACCCTCGGCGACTGCGAGGTGATCGACTCGCCGTCCGGGCTGCGGGTCCGCCGCCGGGACGGCTCGATCGAGCTGGGCCTGCTGGAGGTGGTCGGCGACCTGCTCACCGCGGTGCTGGTGCAGACGTTCCATCCGGTGCCCCGCGGCGCGCACTCGCCCCGGATCGCCATCGACGACCTGGTGATCGGCCGCGAGAGCTGGACTTTCCCGGCGACCGAGCCGCCGTTCGCCGACACCGCCAATGAACAGGTGCGCTACGCCCAGGCCCGCGCCTGGGCAACCGGTCATGGCCTGCCCCGGCACGTGTTCCTGCGGACCACCGGCGAGCGCAAGCCGGTCTATGCCGACCTCACCAGCCTGGCCTCGATCGACCTGATCTCGCGCGCGCTGCGCCGGTCCCGCCGCGACGCCGGCCCCGAGGCCACCCTTACGGTCGTGGAGATGCTGCCCACCCCGGACCAGGCCTGGCTGGCCGACGCGCAGGGCCGGCGCTACAGCGCGGAGCTGCGCGTGGTGGTCGCCGACCAGAAGTCGCCGACCCAGAAGTCGCCGACCCAGAAGCAGAGAGGCTGAGCATGGCGGTCTACGAGTTCCCGGCGTCCTTCGGGCAGCGCCGGATGTGGCTGCTGGCCCAGCTGGACCCGGACGAGCCCACCTACAACATCGCCTGGGCGCTGTGGCTGGACGGCCCGCTGGACCTCGACGCGCTGCAGGGCGCGTGGCAGGCCACCGTGGCGCGGCACGAGGTGCTGCGCACTGCCTTCCGCGACGAGGCGGGCATGCCGGTGCAGGTGATCTCCGACGATCCGGCGCTCGAGCCGCTCGAGGTCAGCTCCGTCGAGCAGCTGCCGTCCGGAGAGCGGGAGCAGGCCGCCCGGGCGCTGATCGGCGAGCTGGCCCGGACCCCGATCCGGCCGGGAGTCGGCCCGCTGCTGCGGGTACGGCTGGTGCGGCTGTCGGCGGACCGGCACGTGCTGGCGGTGGTGATGCACCACATCGTCGCCGACGGCTGGTCGTTCCGGATCCTGTTCGAGGAGCTGTCGGCCGACTACCAGTCGATCCGCGACGGCGGCGGGCCGGCCGTGGAGGAGCCCGAGATCCAGTACGCCGACTACGCGCTCTGGCAGCTCGAGCACTTCGAGGGCGGCGAGTACGCCGCGGCGGAGCGGTTCTGGCGGGCGGAGCTGGCCGGCGCCCCGGGCAGCCTGCCGTTGCCCACCGACCGGCCCTACCCGGCGGCCCAGACCTTCGTGGCCGGCGGCGTGGACACCGTGCTCGACGAGTCCCTGGCCGCCGAGCTGCGCCAGGTCGCCGCCCGCAGCCAGACCACCGTGTTCGCCGTCCTGCTGGCCGGCTACGCCACCGTGCTGGCCCGGCTCACCGGCGAGAACGACCTGCTGGTGGCAGTGCCGATGGCCGCCCGCACCCGGCCGGAGACCGAGTCGGTGATCGGGCTGTTCATGAACACCGTGCCGATCCGGATCTCGGTGGATCCCGCCGCGAGCCTCGGTGAGCTGGCGCGGTCGGTGCACGCGGCGACCGCCCGGGCGCTGGCACACCAGGACCTGCCCTTCGCCCGGATCGTGGAGCTGCTGCGGCCCGAACGCGACCCGGCGCGGCTGCCGCTGGCGCAGGTGATGTTCGCGATGGAGGAGTCCTGGGCGGTCCCGGACCGCGGCGGCCTGCGCTGGCAGCCGGAGCTGGTGGAGAACGGCACCGCGAAGTTCGAGATCGAGCTGACCGTGACCGGCGCCTCCGACGGGTCGCGGGTGCGGCTGAACTACAACCGCGACCTGTTCGACGCCGACACCGGCCGGCTGGTGGCCGACGGCTTCGGACGCGTGCTGCGCGCCTTCGCCGACAACCCCGACCAGCCCGTCGCCGACACCGAGATCATGTCGCCGCAGGCCTATCAGCTGGTCACCCGGATCTGGCCGGACGGCGGCCCGGTGGCCGATCCGGATGCGACCGCGGTCGCCCGGCTGTGGCAGGCGAGCGCCGGCGAATCGGTGCTGGCCCGGGGCAGCGACGGCACGCTGACCGGCGACCAGCTCCGGGACCGGGCGCTGCGGATCGCCGCCGCCCTGGGCGAGCACGGCATCGGCGCCTCCGACCGGGTGGCCATCCTGCTGCGCCGAGGCGTCCGGCTGCTGCCGGCGATCCTGGGCGTCTGGTCGGTCGGCGCCTGCTACGTGCCGCTGGATCCGATCTATCCCGACCAGCGGCTGGCCGCCATGCTCGCCGACGCCGGCGTCCGGGCGATCGTGGTGGACAGCGGCGCCGACGACGCGCCGGTTCCGCCGCCGGGTTCGGAAGGGATCCCCGTCGTCGACCTGACTGGGCTGGGAGCCCCGCTGGACCTGACAAGCGCGCCCGAGTCGACGCCGGCCGCCGGCGCGTACACGATGTTCACCTCCGGATCGACCGGCCGTCCCAAGGCGGTCACCGTCACCCAGGGCGGGATGGCCGCGGTGCTCGACGCCCTGCGGCCGATGCTGGCGCTCGGGCCGGCCGACCGGTTCGTCGCGGTCTCGACGTTCGCCTTCGACATCGCCCAGGTCGAGCTGCTGGCGCCGGTGCTGGCCGGCGGCTGCGTGGTGATCGCCGACGCCGAGCACACCCTGGACGCGGCGCTGCTGCGCAGCCTGCTGGTCGAGTCCGGCGCCACCGCGATGCAGTCCACGCCGGCCGGCTGGCGGATGCTGGTCGACTCCGGTGGCGTCCCGGCCGGGGTGCGGCTGCGGATGACGGCGGGCGAGCCGCTGTCGCGGGACCTGGCCGACGCGATCGGCGGCGACGCTGCCGGAAACGACGGCAGCACGCACCTGTGGAACCTGTACGGCCCGACCGAGACCACCATCTATTCCGGCGGCGCGGCCGTCGAGCCGTCGCCGGCCCCGATCGAGATCGGCTCGGTCATCGGCGGCACCCGGCTGTACGTGCTGGACGAGCGGCTGCGGCCGGTCCCGCCCGGGGTGCTGGGCGAGGTCTACATCGGCGGTGCCGGAGTCGGCGAGGGCTACTTCGGCCTGCCGGGGATGACCGCCGGCCGGTTCCTGCCGGATGAGTTCAGCGGCCGTCCCGGCGCCCGGCTGTACCGCACCGGCGACGTCGGACGGTGGCGGCCCTCGGGCCGGATCGAGCTCGCCGGCCGGGCCGACCGGCAGCTGAAGATCCGCGGCTACCGGGTGGAGAGCGGCGAGATCGAGGCGGTGCTGCGGGCCCAGCCCGACATCGCCGAAGCGGTGGTGTCGGTCCGCGGCGTCGGCCACGACGTCCGGCTGGTCGGCTACCTGGTGACCCGCGCCGGCTCGGCCGAGCCGCCCGGGGACCTGCGCGAGCGGCTGCGGACGGTGCTGCCGGAGTACATGGTGCCGGCGGCGTTCGTGGTGCTGGACCGGCTGCCCCTGACCGGCAGCGGCAAGATCGACCATCGCGCGCTGCCCGAACCCGAATGGGCCACCGCTGCCGCCGAGGTGACGGTCGCGCCCCGGACGCCGTTGGAGTCCGAGCTCGCCGCGCTCTTCGCCGAGCTGCTCGGGCTGCCGGCCCCGGTCGGCGTGCTGGACAACTTCTTCTCCCTCGGCGGGCACTCGCTGACCGCGACCCGGCTGATGACCCAGGTCCGGATCGACTACGGCGTCGAGCTGCCGGTCCGGGTGCTGTTCACCGATCCGACGGTGGCGGGCCTGGCGGCGGCGGTCGAGGCGGCCCGGACCCAGCCGAGCGGGCGGCGGCCGGTGGTCGAGCTCACCGACGCCGAGACCGAGGACCTGCTGCGGACGCTGATCCCGGACGAGCGGAGGTAGGACCGGCGATGCGCTTTCCGGTGTCGTTCTCCCAACGGCGGCTGTGGTTCCTGGAGCAGCTGACGCCGGGTGAGCCGACGTTCCACATGCCGTACGCGATGTGGCTGGAGGGGCCACTGGACGTCGAGGCGTTCCAGCGCGCGATGGATGCGCTGGTCGCCCGGCACTCGGTGCTGCGGACCAGCATCGTCGCCATCGACGGCGCCCCCGAGCAGGTCGTCGCCGACTCCGGCACGGTGCCGATCGAACGCATCAGCCTGCCGGCCACCCCGTCCGACGCCGACGCTCGCCGGCTGGCGGGCGAGGTCGCGGCCGAACGTGCCGTCCGACCCTTCGATCTGGCGCGCGGACCGCTGCTGCGGGCGGCCCTGATCGACGCCGGCGGGGACCGCTGGCTGCTCAGCCTGGTGATGCACCACATCATCAGCGACGGCCTCTCGCTGCAGATCCTGATCGGCGAGCTGTCGGCGATGTACCGGGCTGAGACGACCGGGGCGCCGGTGTCGCTGCCGCGGTTGTGGATGGAGTACGGCGACTACGCCGTCTGGCAGCAGGACCGGCTGCGCGGGGAGGAGCTGGACCGCCAGCTGCGGTACTGGCGCGAGCAGCTGCGCGGGGCGCCGACCATCCTCACGCTGCCCACCGACCGTTCCCGGCCGGCGCACCAGTCCTCCCGGGGCGGGGTCGCCACCGTCTCGCTGGGTGACGCGACCACCAGCCGGCTGGCGGAGCTCGCGGCCGGCTGCAACGCCACCATGTTCATGGTCTTCCTGACCGGGTTCGTGGCGGCGCTGTCGCGCTACGCCCGGCAGAGCGAACTGCTGGTCGGCACTCCGGTGAGCGGGCGCACCCATGGGGAGCTGGACCCCATCATCGGCCTGTTCACCAACACCGTCGCGCTGCGGACGTCGCTGGCCGGGGACCCGACCTTCGCCGAGCTGGTCGGCCGGGTCCGCGACACCACCGTGGAGGCGCTGTCCCACCAGGAGTTGCCGTTCGAGAAGCTTGTCGAGGAGTTCGCCCCGGAGCGCTCGCTGGCGCACGCGCCGCTGATGCAGGTGCTGTTCATCTACCAGTCGCTGACCCCGCCGACGCTGGACCTGCCCGGGGTCAAGGCCAGCAGCCGGGCGCTGTTCACCGGAACGGCGAAGCTCGACCTGACCCTGTACGCCGACACCTCGGACGGGCAGCACGCCACGCTGGCGCTGGAGTACAACGCCGACCTGTTCGACGCGCCGTGGGCAGAGCGGTTCCTGGGCTGCCTGGCCCTGCTGCTGGAGCACGCCGCCGCTGATCCGCAGACGCCGGTGCTGGACCTGCCGATGCTGACCCCGGCCCAGAGCCGGCAGCTGGTCGCCGACCGCAACCGGCGCAGCCTGCCCGAGCCGCCCGCGGCGGAGCAGCCGATCGACGTCCGGGCGCTGCTGCAGGCCGCCACCTCGCAGGTGATCGATGCGGCCGGCTCGACTCCGATGGCCGAGGTGTGCGAGGGGGCCGCGCGGCTGGCCCGGGTGCTCGCCGAGCGTGGCGTGGGCCCCGAGACGCCGGTCGGGCTGTGCCTCGGACGCGGCGTGCCGATGCTGACCGCGCTGCTCGGGGTGTGGTGGGCCGGTGGCGCGTACGTGCCGCTGGACCCGGACTTCCCCCGGGGCCGGCTGGCCGCGATGGCCGGCGGCGCCGGGGTGCGGATCATCGTCTCCGACGGCGCCCACCGCGAGCTGGCGGGCTCGATCGCGGACGGCGTCGAGGTGCTGGACGTCGAGAACGAGGCGGTCGCCGCCGCGCAGCCGCTGCCGGCCAGGCCACTGCCACCGGACGCGCTGGCCTATCTGATCTTCACCTCCGGCTCCACCGGCCAGCCCAAGGGCATCGGCATCGAGCACCGGGCGGTGGCGAACCTGCTGGCGTCGTTCCGGCGCTCGCTGGACCTGGGCCCGGGCGACCGGTTCGTGGCGGTCACCACGCTGTCGTTCGACATCGCCCTGCTGGAGCTGCTGTTGCCGCCGATCTGCGGGGCGGACCTGGTGATCGCGACCGGGGAGCAGACCCGCGAGCCCGACCGGCTGCGCGCGCTCATCGCCGGCAGCGGCGCCACCGCGATGCAGGCCACCCCGCAGACCTGGCGGCTGCTGCTGGCCGCCGGTGGGGTGCCCGAGTCGCTGCGGCTGCGGCTGTGCGGCGGGGAGGCGCTGCCCCGGGACCTGGCCGACCAGCTTCGAGCCCCGCAGGCGGTGCTGTGGAACGTCTACGGCCCGACCGAGACGACCGTGTGGTCAGCCGCCGGCGTCGTGGCCGAGGGGCCCGGCCCGGTCGTGGTCGGCGAGCCGATCGAGCACACCCGGGTGTACCTGCTGGACGACCGGCTCGCGCCGGTGCCGGTCGGCGTGGTCGGCGAGGTATACCTGGCCGGGCGGGGGGTGGCGCGCGGGTACCACGAACGGCCCCGGCTGACCGCCCGGTCGTTCCGGCCGGACCCGTGGAGCGAGGAGCCCGGCGCGCGGATGTACCGCACCGGCGACCTGGGACGGTGGCGGGAGGACGGTGGCCTGGAGCTGATCGGACGCACCGACCACCAGGTGAAGATCCGGGGCTTCCGGATCGAGTGCGGGGAGATCGAGGCCGTGCTGCGGTCCCACCGCGACGTCCGGCAGGCGGCGGTGGTGGCGGCGGCCCGGGGGGACGAGCCGGTGCTGGTGGCCTACATCGTGCCGCGCCGGGGCAGCGCCGCCGCCGATCCCGAGGCGGACCTGCTCGAGCTGTTCCGGGCGCACCTGCGGGCCGCGCTGCCGGACTACATGGCGCCGGCGTTGATCGTGGCGCTGCCGGCGCTGCCGTTGACCCCGAACGCCAAGGTCGACCGGGCCGCGCTGCCGGCTCCGGAGTGGGAGCTGCGGCCGGCGGCTGACCGGGTCCCGCCGCGCAATCCGGTCGAGGAGACCCTGGCCCGGATCTGGGCCGAGCTGCTGGCCACCCCCACGGTGATCGGCATGACCGACAACCTGTTCGCCCTGGGCGGGCATTCGCTGACCGCGACCAGGTTCGTCGCCCGGGTCGCCGACAGCTACGGGGTGAACCTGCCGGTGCACCAGATCTTCGCCCATCCGACCATCGGCGAGCTGGCCGAGATCGTGGCCGCCGATCCGGACTTCGGCCGGGCGGACTCGGCGCAGGAGTCCGAGCTGGACGCGCTCAGCGACGACGAGCTGGACCAGTTGTTGCGAGCGGCGCTGGCCCAGCGCAACCGCCGCCGGGCAGGTCCGGGCGAAGCGGACTCCTAGCCGCCGGACGTTCTGCTAGCCCCCGCTCGATGGCCGAGCACCCTGGATGAAGTGCGGCACGAACTGCATGCGGGTGAGCATCGAGAGCACCGGCGTGGCCGGCGTGATCCAGGTCTCCAGCCCCCGCAGCCGACCACCCATCAGGTAGGGGCAGCACGACAGGCCGACCTGCCGGGTCCGCACCCCGTCATCGGTGTACTCAGGCAGCGAGAATTGGGTGGGATGGACGCGCTCTTGCACGATCCACGGCACGTGGTCGGCTCGGCATGCCATGACGAGAGACCGCCACGTCTCGGGGTCGATGTTGCACCCGAAATGGACGTCCGCCCCTTGGTGTGAATCGGCCTTCTTGAGAATGTACTTATCTTTCAAGCAGATAACCCGGTTAACGGTCGGTTCTGCGAGCAGCCCGAGTATCCGGGTCCAGGGCAGCAGGGCGTCGATCGCGTCTTGCTCGGTGATGGTGAGGCCGGCCGGCCGGGCGGCTGGATCACTCAACCATGCCAGGAATAGCTTGGAGGCCAGGACCGAGAAGCCGAGCGGCACGGTGCACGTGGGGGTCAGCGGAGCGAGCTCCGCCAACATGGCGGCGAACCGCTCGCGGTCCCTGTTGACGGTGAAGATCGAGCAGGAGCGGTGCAGGTACCCGATCCGACCGGTAGCTTCGGCCGGGTCGTTGCCGAACCCGGTGTCACCGGCGAAGTGCAGCAGGTGCCGTGCGGTGGCCGGCCCGCGATTCAGGTAGTCGATCAGCGGCGCAAGCTCCCGGCGGGTCGCGGGGGTGTCAGGCATGATCCAGTGAAAGTCGCTCGGCTGCTCACCGGCGAGCTCCAGGAAGTAATCGGTCATGCCCTGCAACGGCCGGCCGAAATCCCGGTACTCCTGCTCGACCTCGAACAGCTCGCTGGCGATGTCCCACATGTCGTCGGGACGTTCCTGCCCGGCCGCGTAGGTGTCGAAATTCGTCTCGACCACTTTCGGCCCGTCGTCGGTCAGCACCACATCGGGTCGGCCGAACAGGAACCGCAGCGGCTCCGCATCGTCCGGGCCGCCACGCTGCGGCTCGTCAACTAGCACCGGCCAGTCCAGGTAGTACTGTCGCACCATTTCGGCGATCTCGGCATACCTGCGGCCGGCCGGGGTCAGCGGGCCCCGGTCGTGCAGCGCCCTGAGCAGGCGCACGTGTGCCAGGTAGAGCTGCCGCATCGCCTCGGCGAACCGCTCGGCAGACGCCCACGGCGTGTAGACCGGGGCGAACAGGGTTGCCGGAGTCTGATCGGCCCAAGCGAGTTTGGCCTGGAGGCGGCGGAATTGCTGCAGAACCTCAGCAGGTCCACCACCTGCCCGGGTCGGCAGTGGGCGGATCTCGGGATCGGCGAAGGTCATTCGGCGAGGACTGTCGGCGGCTGCATGAAGCCGAGCCGGCCAATATTGGTGGTTTCCTCCACGGAGGTTCGGATGAACAGGCCCACGGCCTGGCCGGCGAACAGAAAGCAGGCCAGATTGGTGAACACCGGTACCGGATCGCCACCGTCGATCGGGTTCAGCGTCGACTCCAGGCCTGGCGCCAGCCGTTGCGCCACCCAGTCCTCACTTGCTTCGGCAGCTCGCGCCTCTGCCAGCGCCCGGTGCCAGTCCTGGTCCGTCACCGACCGGCCGATCATCATGTCTCGGCCTCGAGTACTCAGTGATTTCTTCAGTACGAACCGCTCCCGCTGGGTGGCCAGCTGATCGAGCATCCTGGCGTCGGCCCGGCGGATCACCACCGTGTACGGCACGATCTCGGCGACCAGCGCCCGTTCGGCCTCGGTGCTGTGCTGGGCGAACAGGTCGCTGTGCAGAAAGGCGAGCGCGCTCTTTTGCTCGGTCAGGTACATGGCCCCGAAGCTGTTGATCGCGTGCACCGCACCGTCCCGGTATGCCTGAAGGTAGGCATCCACTTCCGCCGTGGTCCGGCTGAAGGCGCACTCGAACGCATCCGGTCCTGACGAATCGTCGAACTTGTTGTAGGTGAGGTCTACCGGCAGGCCTGCGAGCACCAGCTGGCCGTTGCGGTAGCTCAGATCCTCGACATAGCCACGAGCGACCGGCAGGCCGATCTCCCGGAACTGTTTGACGATATTGTCGAGCTCATTGGTCATAGTGAGGTAACGGCTGTTCAGGACACCCACGCCGGACACCGGGTGCCCGGCGGCCGCCGCCGCGGCACGCACCGCAGTGGCAAAGGAATTCCGACGCTCCAGGGGGAGCGCCCGGCGGCGCAATCCGAGGGCATCCAGGCGTGCCTGGACCCGGCTGCCAGCCGCCAACTCCCCGAAATATACGGCAGTGGTCGCTGACGAGGGGCAGTGGGTGTTCAACTCATAGATCTGCGGGATACCTGATGCGCTCACCGTGAAGTCGTAGCGGCAGACCCCGATCTGGTGTCCTGAGGCGGCTTCGATCCGTATGAGCTCGTCGTGGCGGGGCGCCAGGTTGAAGAACCGGCGCACCTCCGCCTCGGCCAGGTACAGATCGATCGAGCGTTCGAGCAGCGGGAACAGCCGCTCGAAGCGGTCGACGATAACGTCGTAGGTCGACGAGCCGATCAGCAGCGGACGCGGGTCGAACGGCATGGCCCGGGTGTCGTACAGGACTCCTGACCGGACCAACCCCCGTTCGAAGTCGGCGGCATCGGCGCGTACCTCGTCCATCGGCACCAGGTCAGCGAACGAGGTATCCAGCAGATTCGCCATTCCGTTGCCGCGCATCGCCTCAGTCAGCGAGGTTGCCAGTGGAGCGTTCAGCGAGGTTGACACGGCAACCCTTCCAGATAGAGAGGCGCGAAAAGTTGTTAGTCACTTATGCCGTATTGAAGCATAAATAGAATGAATCTGGTAATGTGCGCTAATGGCACTCGACACCCTCAAGGCTGAGGGCGCAGCGTTCCTGGCGGCAGCGGCAGAGATCCCGATCTTCACTCCGCGGCACCGCAGCACCGGGCCGTTCAGCGGCGGCACGCTCGCGCTGAGCCACGGCGAGGCGCTCGACCTCGCAGGCCTGGACTACCTGGCGCTCGGTTCCGAGCCCGCTGTCAAGGCGATCCTGGCCGACAGCCTGGCCTCGCACGACTGTGCGATCCCGGGAAGCGAGGCGGTGATCCAGACCCAGCAGACCTACGATCTGGAAGCCGCTCTGGGCGCGTACCACTTCGGCGCCGGCACAGCGGCTACTTTCACTTCCGGCTACTCGACCAACTTCGCCTTGATGGAAGCACTCGGG